>CAUPNA010000052.1:0-25641 GCA_963512475.1 uncultured Undibacterium sp. | reverse complement strand
CCTGCATTGCCGGCCCAAGTAGCTCATACGGCTCACGCTTAACCTCGACATCATCAGGAGAATAACGATGCGTAAATTTACTCATGATTTGATCGAGCGCAATATCGGTCTTATGTTGGTGCTAGTCATTTTGACGATCAGTGTTTGTGGTCTGGTTGAAATCGTACCTTTGTTTTTTCAAAAATCGACCACTTCAGCAGTGCAGGGCATGAAGCCCTATACAGCTCTACAGTTGGCGGGGCGTGATGTTTATTTGCGAGAAGGTTGCTATGGCTGCCATTCACAAATGATTCGTCCTTTCCGTGCTGAGACTGAGCGTTATGGACACTATTCTGTGGCGGGTGAATCTGTTTATGATCATCCATTTCAATGGGGTAGTAAGCGTACAGGTCCAGACTTGGCTCGTGTTGGTGGTCGTTACAGCGATACCTGGCACAAAGACCATTTGACTGATCCACGTTCTGTGGTGCCTGAGTCAAATATGCCAGCCTACCCGTGGTTGCTAAAAGCGACGGTGGACGGCGCTGGCATGGCGCCAAGAATGCGCGCCATGCAGACTTTAGGTGTGCCTTATAGCGCGGAAGAAATCGCAAAAGCGTCTGAAGAAGTCAATGGTAAAACCGAGATGGAAGCTTTGATCGCGTATTTGCAGGTATTGGGCACTGCAATCAAGAATAAAAACTAGGATAACGATAACTTTTTAGGAGAGTTGACGATGAATTTTACGATCTTAAGCAGTGTAATGACGGTGATTAGCTTGATCGCTTTCATAGGCATCCTATATTGGGCCTTCAGTTCTAAGAACAAGGCTCGCTTTGAAGAACAGGCACAGTTGCCACAAGATAATGAGAATGGAAAATAGCCATGGCAGATTTTTTTAGCGAATGGTGGAGCACCGCAATTGCTGTGTTAACGGGCATTAGTATTCTTGCGTGTGGACTCCTATTGTGGTCTCAATCCAAAGTGAAAGTGAAAATCGGTACGGATGGGAAACCATTGCCAGCCGAAACCACGGGTCATGTATGGGATGAGTCCTTGATGGAACAAAACAATCCTTTGCCAAAATGGTGGATGTGGTTGTTTTATCTCACGATTGTGTACAGTATTGGCTATCTGATTGTGTATCCGGGTATGGGTTCTTACAAAGGAACTTTTGGCTGGACGCAAGAGGGTGCCTACCAGAAAGAAATGAAGGAAGGCGAAGCGCAGTATGGCCCTTTGTTTAATAAGTATCTGAATACTGATGTTAAGCAAGTCGCGATAGATCCTCAAGCCCGTGAAATTGGTCAACGCTTGTTCTTGAATAACTGCGCTCAATGTCATGGCTCGGATGCGCAAGGTGGCAAAGGCTATCCAAACTTAACAGACAATGATTGGCTGTATGGTGGTGCGCCCGAAATTATCAAGACGACTTTGCAAGAAGGTCGTCAAGGTCAAATGCCGCCAATGGGAGCTGCAGTGGGTGGTGATGATGATGTGAGAAATGTCGCCAACTATGTCATGAGTTTGTCAGGTGCTGCGCATGATCCGATTAAAGCTGCAATTGGAAAAAGCAAATTTGGTGTGTGTGCGGCTTGCCATGGTGCTGATGGAAAAGGTAATCAGGCTCTGGGTTCACCAAATTTGACGGACAAAGTCTGGTTATACGGCGGTGGTATCGACAATATCATGGAATCTATCAATAAAGGCCAGGCCAATCAAATGCCTGCGCATAAAGCGATTTTGACCGATGCTAAGATTCATTTGCTGACAGCGTATGTTTGGGGACTGTCAAACTCTGGTTCTGCTGTCTCGGCAGCAGATACAAATGCCTTAAAGCAAATCGCCAGCGCTTCTGCTGAAGTTATGCCTGAGGTCGCTGCCGACAGCAAGAAGTAATATGCGTAAGCAGTCAATACCCATGCAGTGATGCAAGCGCGTTTGTTAACATGAGTAGGATTGCCTGCAAAGGATCGCGGGCAAGAAAGAAGGCAAAGTAGTACGACATGAAAAAAATACCCATTATCCCGGTACCTAATGACGAAGTTGAATTAGCTTTGTTTGAAGAACGGAAAAAGATTTATATGCGTTCTCAAAAAGGCTGGTTTCAGTCTTGGCGTTGGGTTTTGGTATTTTTTACACAGATCTTATTTTATGGCTCTGCTTGGCTTACCTGGAATGATCGTCAGGCAGTTTTATTTGATCTGGTGAATCGCAAGTTTTACATTTTTGGTTTGGTCTTATGGCCTCAAGATTTTATTTATCTTGCTGTCCTTTTGGTGATTTCCGCATTGTCGTTGTTCTTATTTACCGCGATTGCAGGACGCTTATTCTGTGGCTATGCATGTCCCCAGACGGTGTATACCGAAATTTTTATGTGGGTAGAAGCCAAAATTGAAGGCGACCGAAATGCGCGCATGAAGTTAGATCAGGCGCCGATGTCGATTAACAAATTGCGCGTTAAATCAATCAAGCACTTTATCTGGCTAGCCATTGCACTTTGGACCGGATTCACTTTCGTTGGTTATTTCACGCCAATTAAGACATTAGCGAGCGAAGTCTTTACATTCAGCCTGGGACCATGGGAAACCTTCTGGTTTCTATTTTATGCGTTTGCCACCTATGGCAACGCTGGTTTTATGCGTGAACAGGTTTGCAAATACATGTGTCCCTACGCACGCTTCCAGAGTGCGATGTTCGATAAAGATACTTTAATCGTTACTTACGATGCTGAGCGCGGCGAGCCACGTGGTGCTCGCAATAAGAAAGTTGATTTTAAGGCTGAAGGATTGGGTTCCTGTGTCGATTGCGGCATCTGTGTCCAAGTTTGCCCTACTGGAATCGATATTCGTGAAGGCTTGCAATACGAATGTATTGCCTGTGGAGCATGTATCGATGGCTGTGATCAGGTCATGGATAAGATGGGATATGAGCGCGGTTTGATTCGATATACCACAGAACATGCCTTGGATAAAAAAATGACCAAGGACGCTATGTGGAGGCGCGTGTTCCGTTTGCGCACGCTTGTTTATGGCGCCATATTAGGATTAATTGTTTTACTTGCAGCAGTTTCACTGGCGTACCGAATGCCATTAAAAGTCGATGTCATTCGAGATAGAGCTATGCCAAAAATTACGGAAATTGGTGCTATTGAAAACGTTTATCGTTTGCAAATCATGAATACGCTGGAAGCTGCACGTAATTTCAAAATCAGTGTCAAAGGTGTTCCTGGTGTCATCATTGTGAATGAAACTGAGGTATCAATTAAAGCAGCAAGCGGTATGGCGTTTCCCGTGCGCGTCAGGATTCCAGCGGGTGCTGCACCAAGCGGGTCTAACAGGATACGTTTCGTTATTTCTGATAGCGAGAATCCGAATGTATCAGTGACCGAGAAAGCAGTTTTCTTAGTACCTAAATAATTGAAGTAAATTGAAGGAGCCATAATGAATACAGGTATTTTGACACAGCCGATCAAGAAAGATCTTTGGTACAAAGAACCTTGGCTACTGTTGGTGGTCGGTGGACCATTGCTCGTCGTATGTGCTAGCTTAGTTACTGGTTTTATCGCTTTTCGAGGAGCTGATCAGGTGGTTGCGAAAGATTATTATCGTCAAGGCTTAATGATTAATACCAATTTGCAGCGTGATGCCAAAGCGCGTGAACTGGCTTTGCATGCAGGTTTGCAATTGGATATGGCAAACAAAAAAATTGTGATGCAAATGCGTTCTAAGCAAGCATTGCCGGCTTTAGTACAAGTGAGTTTGGCGAGTTCAGGTGCTGCTAGCGGATCAGTGGAAGAAGTAGTTCGCCGCTTGCCCTTTAAACTCGTGAGTGACGGCAAATATGAGGCCGATTTGTCGCAAGATAAGAAATTGGAAAACGCGATTAATTCCGGCGCACTTAACATCTTGCACGTTAAGTTAGAAACGAATGATTGGCGATTGACTGGCGATTGGCTTAATCCTATGCAAAGAAATTTGGAATTGTCACCGTCA
This sequence comes from uncultured Undibacterium sp., assembly GCA_963512475.1. Classification (GTDB taxonomy): domain Bacteria; phylum Pseudomonadota; class Gammaproteobacteria; order Burkholderiales; family Burkholderiaceae_D; genus Undibacterium. Next base: position 21,667 of record CAUPNA010000052.1, on the reverse strand, counting down.
CGTTAATGTCTATGTGCGGTGTATGCCGAGTAAAATTAATGTATGTTTGTGAAGTCGTGTTTAGCTTTTCCTAGGATGGACTTTGAACTTTGAGTCGTCAGTAATAAATAGTGAATCACGGCAAAGGAGTGAAGTTTGGAACCAAGCAATCTGCAACAAGAAAAAACATCAGTACGTTCCATTTTAATGGTCGTATTGTGGCCGGCATTTTTAATGGCCTGTGTCGCGACTGGCGTTTTTTTTAGCTTGGTTGACCCGATGGAATTGATCGTGCTTGATGAGCGTGTAAATGTACACATATTAGGTGCCTACACCATAGGTTTCTTGATTTTCTGGGCACTGGGGGCATTCTCTAGTTGGTTGACAGCTTTACTTTTACGAAAAATAACTTAGATACAAAATGGCGATACTAGAACAAACCGCAAAAGATAATCTTGAGATTTCTGAAGAGCTGATACGGCGTTTCGACTCACTAGGGCCACGTTATACGTCCTATCCAACAGCTGATCGTTTTCACACCGAATTTAACGAAACTGCCTATATTCAATATCTGGAGCAGCGCAATCAGACGGTCAATAAGCCGCCTTTGTCTTTGTATATTCATATCCCGTTTTGTGCTTCACTTTGCTATTACTGTGCCTGCAATAAAGTTATTACAAAAGATCGCAGTAAGTCTGCAATTTATTTGAATTATTTGGCAAAAGAGTTGCAATTAGTAAAGCAACATTTAAGCACCAGAGAAACGATATCTCAATTGCATTTGGGCGGTGGAACACCAACTTTCCTGAGCGAAGATGAAATGCGAGGCTTGATGAAAATGCTTCGCGATAATTTCGATTTTGCGGCAGATGCGGAAATATCAATCGAAATTGATCCGCGCACTGTGACTGCCGAGACTTTACAATTATTAGCAGATGTAGGATTTAATCGAACCAGCTTGGGTGTGCAAGATTTTGATGAGGAAGTGCAAATTGCTGTGCATAGAATTCAACCCTATGACATGGTTGAGGAATGCATTACGCAGAGCCGGGAAGTTGGATTCCAATCGATTAATTTTGACTTAATCTATGGCTTGCCTAAACAAAGCTTAGAAAGTTTTTCACGCACATTAGATCAGGTGATTGCGCTATCACCAGCGCGTATCGCTTTGTATAACTATGCACATTTGCCGACACGTTTCAAACCGCAGCGCCGTATCAACGAAGCGGACTTACCTTCTGCGGAACAACGTTTGCAGATATTCTTGATGTCTCTTCGCCGGTTGTTGGCAGAGGGCTACGTGTACATTGGTTTAGATCACTTTGCGAAACCTGACGATAGTTTAGCGTTGGCAGTCAAAGATAAATCCTTGCATAGAAATTTCCAGGGTTATACCACGCGTGCAGACTGTGACCTGATCGCTCTCGGCTTGTCTTCAATTGGCAAGATTGGCGCATCGTATGTGCAAAATCTGCGTACTTTAGATGAATACTATGCTGCGCTCGATCAGAATAAATTGCCAGTAGAAAAGGGTTTTCATTTGAATGCAGATGACTTATTGCGTCGCGAAATCATCATGGATTTAATGTGCAGCACGAAGCTTGACATTCCTTCTATTGAGAAAACATATAACATCAAGTTTGAGGAATATTTTGCAAGTGAGTTGGCTCGTGTGCGGACTTACGTTGATGAAGGTTTGATGAGTATTGATAAGTCTGCCGTCAGCGTGACGGCAAAAGGCCGTATGTTTGTGCGTGCTTTTAGTATGGTGTTCGATCAATATCTGTCACGTCAAAGTATTGCGAAGTATTCTAAGTTAATTTAACTTGTTTTGATTCAGTTCAATTTTCTATGATCACGCTTCCGCTCATTTTGGCCGTATTATCAGCGGGACTGATCGGTGGATTCCACTGTGTCGGCATGTGCGGTGGCATTGCAACGCTATTGAGTAATTTACCTCAGGCCGCTGGTCGTACAAGTAGCAAAATCAACACCCCAGACTTTTCCGGCAAAGTCATCACAATTCATGCGATTCCTACGCAAGCAACTGAGGGCACAACTTCACAAGCTGCGCAATTTTTCTACACGTGTAAACTACACGCAGGTCGCCTGACGACCTATGCGTTTATTGGTGCGGTATTTGGTGGGGTTGGTGCCACTAGTCTTCGATGGAAAGCTGATTTACCTATTACAACGGTGTTCTTTGTTTTGGGTAATCTGGCATTGGTTTTACTCGGACTGCGTTTATTAGGATTGAAAGTTCAGTCCTTGTTGCCAGTTTTTCTGAACAATAGAATTCAATCTGTCTATAGCAAGCTAATGCCAACGATGCAGAAAGGCAGTCAACATCCTTATTTACTTGGATTAACTTGGGGCTGTCTGCCTTGCGGTCTATCTTATGCAATCGCTCCATTTGCCTTGTTGTCAGGGGCTGCGTGGTCGGGTGCCGTTTTGATGCTCGTGTTCGGCCTTGCAGCATTGCCACATTTACTCATCGCACAAACGATTTCGAAGCAACTAAAGGCAAACGGCTGGATGGTGTTTGCACAGACGCTTTTTGCATTGATCTTGATTGGTGTGGGGCTGGCTGGTTTGTTTTATTTTGATATGAAAAACATGCCTGATTTTTTGTGTATTACACCTAAATACTAAAAAGATCATTTAGGTCGATAAATGACCGATCGGTTTATTTTTTTAGATCAAGTAAAGTCGAAAACATGTCGTCAGCGGTTTTGACGATTTTGGCTGAGAATTCAAATCCTGCTCTGTATTGTAAATTATTGGTGAGTTCGGTAGCGAGGTCGGTTCCACTTAACTCATTCTTATCGGCATTTAAGCTTGTATCTTGGCTCGCCAGTTGCTGGCTAGCTTTGCTGATATTGACGATCACACCCGCATTGGGATTTTCTTGAAAACTTGCCGTTTGCGGCTGATAGTTTTTAGTGCTGGCATTCGCAATATTATTGGCACTGCTATCAATAGCACTTTGGTAGGATCTCATTCCTGAAAGTCCTATGTTGAGGCTAGAAATTGACATAATATTTACTCCTGATTCTTGAAGCTGACTATAGGCATAAGCTTAGTCCTAATTACATATTTTTGCAGAAATTTTTTTATCGTTCTAAAACCACAATATTTTTTTAAAATATCTTTGGATTGTGTTTATTCGTTATTGAATCGGCCCAGCTGCTAGGAAATAACCTTCGTGGCTCATCCTGTTAACGAAGGGTTATTGATTTGAGTTTGTAAAGGCAAACTAATCTCGATTTTAGTGCCTTTGCCAACTTCACTATGAACTTTAAATTCACCGTGCATGGCTTTTATTCTTTCGCGCATGCCAACTAGTCCGAAAGAACGGGTTTTGTTCATTGCGCCTTCTTCAATGCCTCGGCCATCATCTTGGATCGTAAATGCGAGCGATTGGTCGTCTCTTTCAAAACGAATCGTGACATGATTTGCTTTTGCGTGACGGGCGACATTAGTTAGTGACTCTTGAATAATGCGGAAGATTGCCGTGCTACGTTCGTCGTCCAGGATTAATTGTTCTTCATCTGCAATCAGTTCACAATTTACACCGTGCCGTTGCGAGAATTCTTTCTGCAGTGTTTGTAGCGCAAAGAATAGACCGCCTTCGTCTAATGCCCTTGGACGAAGATCAGTTGCGATGCGGCGCAAGGTGGTAATAGAGGTCAATAATAATTGATCCATACTATTTAAGGTCAGACGTGATTTGTCCGCTAAATTTTGATCTCGTTGTAGCAAAGACAAGTCCATTCTAAGTGCTGCCAACAATTGACCAAGATCGTCGTGTAACTCGCGCGCTATATGCTTTCGTTCTTCTTCTCGTATGCTCTGTAAAGCTGAAGAAAGCTGGCTAAGCTCTGCGTGATATTGCGCCATTTTTTCTTTTGCAATTTTGCGTTCGCTGATATCACGGAAAATCACAGTGTAAAATCTTTTTTCGTTTTCGATCAAACTGGAAATCGACGCCTCAATAGGGAATTCACTTCCATTCTCATGAAGCCCCGTTACATAATAATCATCGAAATTGCCCCCCATTTTTCTTTTTGTTGTGCCGCGTTCCCCAAACTGGCTGACATGAGTATTGTGGACATGTCGATGCCGCATGGGGATGACAATATCGATGGGCGCACCTATTAATTGATCTACGGTATAACCAAAAATACTGGCTGCTGCAGGATTGACCAGAATGATGATGTGTCGTTCATCTATTGTCAGAATGCCGTCCATTGCGGTCTCAATGACCCCCACCAAGCGTCGTTTGTGAATCATTAATTCATCAGCGGTTTGCTGGAGATCCTTCGTGGTTTGAATCAAACCAGAGTAGGGTGCATGAATATTGATACCGACCATGCTGCGGTAGATGGCAAACGCAGCTAATACTTGAAAAACATGGCCGATGACAACAAACAGTTCATCTGGAAACCTGTACATAGAAAAGTAAGTTTCGGAAATCGCCATCATGATGCTGGCGAAAATTAACAATGTCCGTTTAATCTTCAAATCGCTATCGGCATTAATGCTTTCTGTCCGCAACATTTGGCGATAGAGCAGGGCAGCGGTGATCAGGTTTATGATCACAAGAGCGATCTCAGCCTGAATTTTAAAAGGTGTTTGCCCGGTGCCCTGTAGATACGTCATGGGCAGATGTTCTGCGAAGTTAAAGACCAAAGCACTGGTGATAATGGTGAGCGTCAGAACCACATAAAAACTGATTTGAGAGTGACGATTTGAGATGTCAATGTCTTTGGTTTGAATCGCGAGGCCTAGTAAAGTGAGACTAATGATACAGCGAGAAAGCAACCAAAAGCTAAGTGACTTGTGCATGTCCAAAGCATCAGGAAATCCAGGCATGCCTTGGAATGAAATTGCGTGGGAAAAACCAAAAATCGCTGCACTTAAAAATGTAGTGGCTAGAATAAGGCTACTGCGTTTGCGTAAATCGGCAAATGCGTTCCAGGAAACAATAAATACAGAAGTGAAAATGATGATGGTGGCTGTCTCAAGCGCGGTGTGAATGCTGAGTGCATTGGGTATTCTTATATTTGTAAATAGTGCTTGCTGCGACCAAAGAATGCAGGAGAGAATGAACAGGCTAACGCTAACCCAGGTAATTCTTTGCAATTCATTCGGGGAGACTTTTTTCATAATGCGCTAAAGGAAGAGGTGAGTATGAAGTTTAACGAGAAAATTGTTGCTCGTGTGTTTTTCAAGTTGATTTCAAACGGCTACTCGAACTCTCCGCCTTACTAGAAATAGTTGTGTCGTCTAGAGCCATCTGCGGACACAGGCATGCTGGCCTTGATATAGAAATAATTCACCTGATTACAATAGACACGGTGTCACCTGAGGTGACACATGCTGTGAACATTTTGGCTGAACGATGCTTTGACGCTTTGTGAGCCAAGTCTAATGCGCCATCAGAACAGGAATCTCCATGGCCCCTAACACGGTTCGCGTTGCGCCGCCCATGATCATTTCTCTAAATCGTGAATGACCATAAGCCCCCATGACCAATAGATCAGCACCGATCTCTCTGCATGCACTCAATATAGCCTCACCTTTATCATGCGTACTAAAGCGAGTTGTAATTTCAACGTTAATCCCATGACGCGTGAGAAATAGGGCGACGTCCGCGCCTGGTTCTTCACCATGCGCTTGATCTGCCTGATTTGGATTAATAATCAAAACTTGCACCAGCTTGCTGAGTTTTAATAATGGAATTGCATCTGTCAGTGCGCGTGCAGATTCTCGACTACCATCCCAAGCGACAACACAGCGTTCACCTATCGTCGTTGCACTTTTCAGTGCGTGAGGTATAACCAGTACTGGGCGCCCGGAATTAACAACCATAAACTCTGGGAAGTCCGACATGACCGAAGGAGATGGTTCGTTTAAATTAGTTTGCCCTATGATAATCATGTCAGCGTAGCGCGCGCGTAAGCCCAAGCCACCATTGGCTTCGTCGTTAGCAATCACACATTCTGTCGTGCTTATCCCTAAGTCCGTACTGGATTGCTTGAAGCGAGCAATTGCGCTTTCTGCACGCTCTCTCAATGTTGATAGATGCAACATAATATTGGGATCGCCAACGCCAAGATCGGTGCTTTCAAAGATATAACGTGAAACGCCCGTGAGTGCAATTCCAGTCAAATGCGAATCAAACTTTGCGGCAAGTGTGTGCGCAATTTGAGTGCGTTTAACTGAACTTTGCGTTTCATCTACATGTACCAGTATCGTCTTGTAAGTCATGATTTACTCCAACGTGGATCGTATATCTAGATACTAGTTCAGTGCAGCCGCCATGTCACTATTCCATTGCGGAAGTATGTTTTTATTGACTAATGCGCTGACTTTTTCTGTTACTTTGTTACTTACTTTAATTCTTGCTTTTGCTGGAGGCAGGCGACGTAGCGTTTTTAAGGCAATAGGATCGATTAATTTGATCTCACGTTGCTCTACAGAAATCAGACCGAGTTCGTTTAATGCAGATAAGGTTCTGCTTACGGTTTCTAAAGTTAAACCTAGATAGCTGCCGATCTCTTGGCGTGTCATGCGTAAGTTGAAGCTACGACCAGAGTAGCCCATTTGATTGAATCGTTCACCAAGGTTAGTTAGGAAGCGAGCCACTTTAGCTTCCGCGCTCAGAGCGCTGAGCATACTGATCATCATTTGTTCGCGTACGATTTCACGACTCATTACGCTAAACATGGCTTGCTCCAATTCTACGTGGGTACGACCCAGAGAGCTAAATGTTTTATAAGGAACCAAAATCATATCGCAGTCGCTTAATGCGATTGCTTCAGAGGCATAATGTTGCTTGTGTATGCCATCGATTCCCAATAAATCACCTTTCATAGGGAAGCTCAATACTTGCTCGTTACCGTATTCATCAATGTGAACCGTTTTCAGAAAACCGGAGTTCACAATGTACAGCGTATCAAAGGCTTGTCCAATACGGTGGATACGTTGACCTGCTTTAAAGCGCACATGTTGAAATAAAGTGTCTTCAATATCTGCAGTGGCGGGTGTTTGAATGGTCAGTAGTTCACACACTTGACGTAAGTTCGACCATAAACTGCCTTGCTGGCGCCATGCGCTATCAGACATATTTGCGACATCGGCAAAACGATTTGGCTGATTGAGTGTAAATAAGTTTGACATGATGGACTCTCTTTAAAATGAATTTGTAAACTGTTTAATCTGAGAAAAATCGGTATTGATCTAGCTTGTTTTTTTGAAGTTTAATGAGCCGCGCCAGAGGCTTGCCATCGATGCAAAATGCCCGGAATTTGTTCGAAATCAGTGGATTTGTCCAAGAAACTATCGGCACCAGCGCGTAGTGCTTGCATACGATTGGCGTCGCTGGAATGATTGCTCAAAACCACAACGCGAATTTCCGGATGAGTGGTCTTTATTTTTTTTAATAGCACTAATCCATTGCCATCGCGCAGTTGTATATCCAGAATCATCGCGTCTGCATGTGTGTCGAGAATTCTGTCATAGGCATTGACGATATCCGTGCTGATGCCAACGATACTAACGTCTGGTAGTTCTTCAATGAACCGCACTAAACGGTTTTGAATTAAGAGAGAATCTTCAACGATAAACAAGTTCATGGCACGTTTGATCTTTAATGGACTAGCCTTATTGGCATAGGTCTATTATGGCGATGCGTGGGTTTGATTTAAATCAGCAATCGCTGATTTAGAGTGTGGGAACTTGCTTGTAGTGACTAGGAATATTCCTACAGTTTGATGCGAGCCCGTTTGATGGCGGGCTTGTATGGAAGTTTGAAAGGGGAAAATGCCGGGTAATTATTTCAATAAATGATGGGTCATCGCGTATTGCACCAATTCAGAAATCGAATGCAACTCCATTTTCTGCATAATGCGTGTTTTGTGCGTGCTCACCGTTTTTACGCTCAGATGTAACATCTCTCCAATTTCGGTAATAGATTTGCCTTTAGCAAGATGACAAAAAACCTCAAATTCCCGGTCTGATAAGGAGCCGTGCGAGGAGTCGCTATTACTCGATGGCATGGCAGACATTGCTAGTTGTTCTGCTACCTCCATGCTAATGTATGGCCGACCAGAAGCGACCTTTCTTAAAGCGCTTACTAGTTGTGTTCCAGCACTTTCTTTAGTCAGATATCCGTTTGCACCAGCACGAATAGCTCGCACAGCGTATTGCTCTTCCTCATGCATGGTGAGTATCAAAATGGGAAGCTTAGGAAATTCGTCTTTTATCTGGTGGATTAGATCCACGCCACTGCGACCCGGCATGGAAAGGTCAAGCAACAAAACGTCAAATTTTTCTAAGCGCACTTTGGTAATGGTGTCATGCCCATCAATCGCTTCGCCAATTACTTGTATATCATCGACGCCATCCAAGATGCGTTTCAATCCTTCACGCAATATGGTGTGGTCGTCTGCGATTAAAATTCTTATCATAAAGTTTGATCTTTGCTTGTCGGTGCTCGACGTTGAAAAAAGGTCTTGGCGCAATTTCGTGTTCAGGTAATTTCACGAATTTTAAACTGTCTGCCTTTGATGTTGCAGCGACCAAGTTTGTTTAAAACCTGTTCGGCAATATCTCGGTCAACTGCGACGTAAGACATAAATTCAAAAACATTTATTTTTCCAACTTGATCTTTGCTGACGCCGACCTCGCCAGTTAGTGCGCCAAGAATATCGCCTGGGCGCAACTTATCTTTTTTGCCGCCGGAAATGCAGATACTAATTTTCGGCGCACTCAATTCAGTTTGATTTAGACTAAGTTCACTCAAAGACTTCCAAGTCGCGCTTTGGTTTTGATACTCTTCAATCAGACGTACCCATTTTTTCTCGTTTGCGGATGCCAAGGTCAATGCCAAGCCGCGCTCGCCAGCGCGCCCGGTTCTGCCGATCCGGTGGATATGTACTTCGGTATCTTTAGACACGTCTACATTAATCACCGCACCTAAAGACTGGATGTCGATGCCACGAGCCGCAACGTCGGTGGCAACAAGCACGGAACAACTCTGATTTGCAAATAATACTAAAATTTCATCACGATCACGCTGTTCCATGTCGCCGTGTAAGGCAAGGGCCGTGATCCCCAGTTGTTGTAATTCTTCAGCTAGTTCATCACAGTGGATTTTGGTATTGCAAAAAGCGATGCTAGAGATGGGTTGATAGTGGAAAAGTAATTGGCTGACCGCAGCGTTTCTGTTTTCAGGTGTGACTTCAAAGAAAAATTGTTCGATTTGTTGGTTTGCATGCTGGCTTTCAACTTTGATCTCTATTGGATCGCGTAAAAAACTCGACGTCGCATGACGCATATCACTTGGGTAAGTCGCCGAAAACAATAATGTCTGACGACGTGGTGAGCAGGCCGCCACAATGCCGACGATATCCTCAAAAAATCCCATGTCAACCATGCGATCAGCTTCGTCAAGCACCAAGGTTTGCACGGTTGCTAAATTAATGCTGTTGCGCCCAATGTGGTCGAGTAATCGACCTGGCGTTCCAACCACGATGTGTGCACCATGTTCCAAGGAGGCGATTTGTGGGCGCATGGGGGCGCCGCCGCACAAGGTGAGAATTTTGACGTTGGCGGTGGCGCGTGCCAAGCGTCGCAATTCATTCGATACTTGATCCGCTAGTTCTCTGGTCGGGCAAACAACTAATGCCTGAGTGGCGAAATAGCTGGGATTTAACTTACTTAAAATGCCGATGCCAAATGCAGCAGTTTTGCCGCTTCCTGTTTTAGCTTGCGCAATTAAATCGCGATGTTCCAGCATGACAGGGATACTGTTTGCCTGAATATCTGTCATTTCCAGATAGCCCAAGCTTTCTAGATTGCTAATTAATGCTGGGTTCAGCGCTAAGTCGGAGAAACGTTTTGCGGTAGGGCTCATTTGATTGCTCGTATTTTTATATTGAATTGAAACGCGAAGTCTAACAGTTGCCGCTTCTCAGTACCATGCTTGGTGGACTCTAGAAAGACATTGACTAGCAATTACGGTCGTAATTGGCTATTTCCCTAGTTCTTTGGCAATTTTTTTGAGAGGATGGCCAGATTTCCTCCTTTATTTTTGCAAAATAGAAAATAGACATGTTTCCTAGGTGAAGTGGTTTCGTGCTAAAATCTAAGGTTAGATGAATTCTTGAAATTTTGTCTTAACCCTTTCTTTTTATTGGAGTTTTTAGATGGCTATCGAACGTACATTATCAATCATCAAACCTGACGCAGTTGCAAAAAACGTTATCGGTCAAATCGTCAGTCGCTTTGAAGGTGCTGGCTTGAAAGTTGTTGCCGCTCGCTTGACGCAATTGTCCCGCGCTGAAGCAGAAGGTTTCTACGCTGTGCATGCAGCACGTCCATTCTTCAAAGATTTGGTCGATTTCATGATCTCTGGTCCAGTTTTCGTACAAGTGTTGGAAGGCGAAAACGCGATTTTGACAAATCGTGATTTGATGGGCGCAACAGATCCTAAGAAGGCAGAAAAAGGCACAATCCGCGCTGATTTCGCTGAATCTATCGATGCAAACGCAGTTCACGGCTCTGATGCTGCTGAAACAGCTGCAAATGAAATCGCTTACTTCTTCCCAGCATTGAACGTGTATTCACGTTAATCTGCACTGAAGTAATCGTATTGTAATTATTAGTTTTAACTGGGGCGCTAGCCTCAGGCGCGAAAAAAATTTAAAGCGAAGATTTAGATGACGGCACTCACCAACTTATTGGATTTTGATCCTGCACAACTTGTAGCTTACTGCGGCGAGTTGGGTGAGAAGCCGTTTCGCGCGAAACAATTGCAGCGCTGGATACATCAATTCGGCGCTAGCAATTTTGATGAAATGACCGATCTGGCAAAATCATTGCGAGAGAAGTTGGCTGGACGTGCGCATATTTCCGCGCCAGCAGTAATTAGTGATCACACGTCGACTGACGGTACGCGTAAGTGGCTAGTCGATGTTGGAAATGGAAACGCGGTTGAGACCGTATTCATTCCAGAAGAAAATCGCGGCACCTTGTGTATTTCTACTCAAGCCGGCTGCGCAGTCAATTGCCGTTTTTGTTCTACAGGCAAACAAGGATTTAATCGTAATTTGAGCGTAAGTGAAATTATCGGCCAATTGTGGATGGCTGAATTTGAGCTGCGCCGGACCAAAGGTATAGAGCCTGGGCCAAAAGGTGAGCGCCAGATTACGAATGTGGTGATGATGGGGATGGGTGAGCCACTGTTGAATTTTGAGCCAACCGTCACTGCCTTAAAGTTGATGCTGGACGATAATGCCTACGGCCTGTCACGTCGCCGAGTCACTTTGTCGACGAGTGGTGTAGTGCCGATGATTGATAAATTGTCGAAGGAATGTCCAGTTGCGATGGCAGTGTCACTGCACGCATCGAACGATCAATTGCGCGATGGCTTGGTTCCATTGAATAAAAAATATCCTCTGCATGAGTTGATGGATGCTTGTCGTCGTTATTTGGAATTCGCGCCCCGCGACTTCATTACTTTTGAATATTGTATGTTGGACGGTGTAAATGACACCGATCAACATGCACGGGAACTGGTGGCTTTAGTGAAAACAGTTCCGTGTAAGTTTAACTTAATCCCGTTTAATCCCTTCCCGGAGTCTGGTTTAAAACGTTCATCAAACGTGCGTATTAAATTGTTTGCACAAGTCTTGATGGACGCTGGTATTGTCACGACTGTGCGTAAGACGCGAGGTGACGATATTGATGCGGCTTGCGGTCAATTGGCTGGCGAAGTGCAAGATAGAACGCGGGTTCAAGAGCGGATGCAGCAAATGTCTGAGTATCAGAAAAAATTTGGTCCCAATTTTGGCAAAATTACGGAGATTAAGGAATGAAATCCTGCAAAGCAGTTTCAATGATCTGTTTATGCTCGTGCGTATTGCTCTCGGCTGCTTGTTCTAGTTCTCGTTTCGTTAGTTCGATGGATGATGAAAAGGTAAGGACCGAAACACCCGATATGCAACGCCGTATCTCAATTCGTATGCAGCTTGCAGTCGATTATTTTACGCAAGGTCAATACAAGCCAGCTTTAGATGAGATCCGTCAGGTTATTAGTTTGTCGCCAAATTTTGCTGATGCATATAGTTTGCGAGCTTTAATTCAGATGGAAATGAATGACATGCCAAGGGCAGAAGAAAATTTTCTGCACGCACGTAAACTAGATCCGACGAATTCAGATATTACGAATAACTATGCATGGTTTCTCTGTGAGAATGGTCGCGGTAAGCAGGCCTTACCCTTGTTTGATAAGGTTTTGAATGATCGCGCTTATGCTGCGCCTGTGAAGTCGATGGTGAGTGCTGGTGTTTGTAGTTTGCGTTTGAAAGATCTGGCAACTGCTGAGCGCTATTTTAAGATGGGTGCTGAGTTGCAACCTAATAATCCAACCATCAATGGTAACCTCGCCAAGCTTTATTTCGACAGAGGTCAGCTCCCAGATGCCAGGGTTTACATTCAGCGTGTTTTGAAAGAAGAAATTTTTGCAGCTGATGTGTTGTGGCTGGCAATTAAAATTGATAATAAACTTGGTGATGCAGCGTCAGTGAATGGTTTGGCAACACAATTGCGTCGTAGACATCCGAATTCAAAAGAATTCGCGTCGTTCCAAAAAGGTGCGTTTAATGAATGATTTGTCGCAAGTATCGACTCTTGTTGAGGAAGATGATACCCCTGAGTCAATTAATGTGATACCTGATATGTCCGTTGGTGGGAGGTTGTCAGCCGGGCGTCAGCAGAGAAACTGGAGTATTCAACACGTTGCCGAGCAATTGAAATTGTCGCAAGGGCAAATTCTTGCGTTGGAGTCGAATCAGTTTGAACAGTTGCCGAAATTAGTTATTGTGCGCGGTTTTGTTCGCGCCTATGCCAAGTTGTTGAAAATTGATGGCGATCAATTGATCGCCTTATTGCCAAGGGATAGAGAGCCAATGCAGTTGGAGACTTCCCTACGTCCTGCATTGTCTACTCCGTTTGTAGATTCTCGTTTGTCTTTGCTTGGTCATCATGATAATAATCGTCGTTATATTATTGGCGCTATATTTTTAATTGTGTTGGTGGCGATTTTTTTGCTCGCGCAAAAGACTGAATTTGGTAAAAACTTGATTGGAAAATTTCAGGTATCCTCAATTACTCAATCAGGATCGGATGAGTTGATTAAGCCTGCAGCTATGCAACAAGAAATAGCGGTGCCTATTGATCCAGTCGCAAATTCGAATCCTGCAAAAGTGGAAAGTACGGTCACTCCAATGCCGACTTTGCAAGGGTCTGAAGTGGTTCCAGCCTCAGGCGTTCAAGCTGAAGAAAAAAGTGTTGTTCCATTAGAGGCTCAAGATAAGCAAGAAATTGCCAATCTGACGCCAAAAACAGTGATTGCTACAGATGCGTCCAAGTCGGCATTGGGTGCGACACCTGTCGCCAATCCAGGGGCAGATAACGTCGTTTTTAAGTTCCGTGAAAATTCTTGGATACAGGTAAAAACAGAGGGCGGTGCGATATTGATCGCTCGCTTGGCAAAAGCGGGTACGGAAGAGTCATTTAGTGTGAAGCAAGGCTTGCAAGTACGAATCGGCAATGCCGCGGGTGTTGATGCTTTGTTGCGCGGACAGCCTTTAACTATTTCCTCTGAGCGCGGTAGCAATGTGGCCAATTTTACGGTGAAGTAAGAATGCTAATTAATTTGCAAGAAATCTCTTCTGGGTCACTTTTGCGTCGTGAGTCTAGGGCTGTAAAAGTGGCCTATAAGGAAAAGATTGTTACCATCGGTGGTAATGCGCCTGTGGTAATTCAATCCATGACCAATACCGATACTGCCGACGTGATTGCAACTGCAATACAAATTAAAGAGTTGGCACGTGCGGGTTCAGAGTTGGTGCGCATAACTGTCAATAATCCTGAAGCTGCAGCTGCTGTCCCTGCGATTCGGGAACAGTTAGATCGTATGGGTGTCGATGTGCCATTGGTTGGTGACTTTCATTACAACGGACACACCTTGTTGAAAGACTTTCCTGATTGTGCGAGTGCTTTATCCAAGTACAGAATTAATCCGGGTAACGTTGGTCAGGGCGCTAAGCGCGATATACAGTTTGCGCAAATGATAGAGATGGCCTGTCGCTACGATAAGCCAGTTCGTATCGGTGTGAATTGGGGCAGTTTGGATCAAGCTTTGTTGGCACGTATTATGGATGAAAATTCTCAACGTGCTGAGCCACTGAGTGCACAAACGGTAATGTATCAAGCCTTGATCACATCGGCGATTGAGAGTGCTCATAGAGCAGAAGAACTAGGCTTGGCAGCAGATAAAATTATTCTTTCTTGCAAGATGTCTGGTGTGCAGGATTTGATTGCAGTTTATCGAGAAATTGGTAAGCATTGCGATTATCCTTTGCATTTAGGTTTGACCGAGGCTGGGATGGGTAGTAAAGGCATTGTGGCCTCGACCGCAGCTTTGTCTGTGCTGTTGCAAGAAGGTATAGGCGATACGATTCGGATTTCCCTAACACCAGAGCCGGGCGGTGATCGTTGTCGCGAGGTTTTTGTTGCACAAGAAATTTTGCAGACGATGGGCTTGCGTAAATTCATGCCTATGGTGATTGCTTGTCCTGGTTGCGGTAGAACGACGTCAACTGTGTTTCAAGAGTTAGCCGATGATATTCAATCGTTTTTGCGTGAGCAGATGCCAAGTTGGAAACTTAGTCATCCTGGCGTTGAAAGTATGAATGTTGCGGTAATGGGGTGTATTGTGAATGGCCCTGGTGAATCGAAGCATGCCAATATTGGTATTAGCTTACCCGGAACTGGTGAGTCTCCTGCCGCTCCCGTATTCATTGATGGCGTAAAAGCGATGACTTTGCGTGGCGAGAATATCGCGAAAGATTTTCAGCAGATCGTGCTCGATTATGTGCAAACGCATTATTCGCCGACAGCGTAAAGAGTCAGTAAATAGAAATAAAAATCCAATTAAAAAAATGTGGAAATGAAAGTGGAAATAAACGCATGTCCGAAGATAAAAAAATAGAAAAGATCAGCGGTATTAAAGGGATGAATGACATTCTTCCTGAGCAGGCTGCGCTTTGGGAATTATTTGAAAATACGGTGCAATCGGTATTGAAGAGCTACGGTTTTCAACAGATGCGTACACCAATAGTTGAGGCTACGCCTTTGTTTGCCCGTGGTTTGGGTGCGGTGACCGATATTGTTGAAAAGGAAATGTATTCTTTTGAAGATGCGATGAATGGCGATAAACTCACTTTGCGCCCAGAGAATACAGCTGGTATTGTGCGCGCCGCTTTAGAGCACAATATTACCTATGAAGGGCCAAAGCGCGTTTGGTATAACGGCCCTATGTTCCGTCATGAAAAGCCCCAACGTGGCCGCTATCGTCAGTTTCATCAAGTTGGAGCGGAAGCCTTGGGTTTCGCTGGCCCAGATATAGATGCAGAGCTTATCGCCATGTGTCAACGTCTATGGGATGATCTAGGCCTTTCTAATGTTCGTTTGGAATTGAACTCCATTGGTGATGCTGCGGAACGAAATCAACATCGAGCAGAATTGATTGCGTATTTTGAACAGCATAAAGAACAACTAGATGCAGAGGCTCAACGCCGTTTGTATACAAATCCTTTGCGTATTCTCGATACTAAAAATCCTGCGATGCAAGAGCTAGTGAATAATGCCCCCAAATTATTGGATTTCTTGGGTGAAGAATCTAAAGCGCATTTTGAAGGCGTGCAAAAAATATTGCGTCACAATAGTATTCCATTCACGATCAACCCAAGATTGGTGCGCGGTATGGATTACTATAATCGTACGGTATTTGAGTTGGTTAACGATGAGTTGGGAGCTCAAGGCACCGTTTGTGCTGGTGGTCGTTACGATACTTTGTTCACGATTTTTGGTGGCAAGCCGACGCCGGCTTGTGGATTCGCAATGGGTGTCGAACGCTTGTTGGAATTAATGAAGCTCAATGGCGATGCTGAAATTGCGAATAGTTGTGATGTTTATTTAGTACATCAAGGCGAGCAGGCACAAATGCAATCTTTCGTTTTAGGAGAGCGTTTACGTGATGCAGGCTTAGATGTTGTGTTACATTGCGCATCTGCTACGGGAATCGGTAGTTTTAAATCGCAAATGAAGAAGGCTGATGCTAGTGGTGCTGCATTTGCCGTCATTATTGGCGAAGATGAAGCTAAGGCAGAGACAGTCACTGTCAAGTCCATGCGTTCAGACGATTTTGCTAATAATCAAATCAGCGTTCCTTTTGATACCGCGGTTGATTATTTGGTTGATCAAATTGTTGGTGCTGATCACGACGAATCCCAGTGCGATAATCCTAATCATATTCACATTCATCATTAATAAAAAATGGCATACGATCTCGAAGAGCAAGAACAAATAGACACCCTCAAAGCATGGTGGAAACAGTACGGTAATTTGGTCACTTGGCTGTTAATCGCAGCTTTATCAAGTTTTGCGGCATGGACCGCTTGGAAGACTTATCAGGGTAATCAGTCATCACAAGCATCTACGTTGTACGAGGAAGTGCAACGTGCGGTGGGTTTGAAAGACAATGCTAAAGTGCAGGGCGCAACTGCAGCTCTTGTTGAAAAATACAGTGGTACGGCGTATGCCACTATGGCTGCTTTATCTGCAGCGAAAAGTGCATTTGATAACAATGACTTGAAAGTCGCAAAGTCGCAATTGACTTGGGCGGTTGATCATGCGCATACCAATGAGTTCAAGTCATTGGCAAAATTGCGTTTATCCGCGGTTTTGTTGGATGAAAAGAATTTTGATGAGGCTGCTAAGGTTTTGGCAGGTGATTTTCCTGCCGAATTCGAAGCCGATGTTTTAGATAAAAAAGCGGATGTTTTGGTCGCTCAAACTAAAATCAAAGAAGCGCGCGAAACGTATAAACTTGCTTTAGATAAAATGGGTGAAAAACACGCTGGACGTCAGTTGGTTCAGATTAAATTGGATGCCATTGGTGGTGCGATAGAAGTAAAAGCTGCTATCCCTTCAGAGAAAAAATAAATTGGAATTGACTATGTTTTCACGTAGCACTTTATCTCTTGTTGTTAGTTTGAGTTTGTTGTCTGGCTGTTCGACACTGTCGTCTCTAAATCCATTTGCCAAAGCAGATACTAAGAATGTGCCCGCACCTTTGCAAGAATTTAAGCAAAGTATGTCAGTAAAAAATGCTTGGACAGTTAATCTTGCGAACGCTGGTGATTATGTTTTTTTACCTGCTGCAGTTGGTAATGATATCTACGCTGCAGCTGCTGATGGTACTGTCGCTAAAATTAACAATGCTAACGGTCAAGTTGCATGGAAAATCAAAGCAGACTTGCCATTAACCGCAGGTGTCGGTGCGAATCAAAAAGCGGTCGCAGTGGCTGGTGAAAAAGGTGTTTTGTTTGTGTTTGATACGCAAGGTAAATTGCGTTGGAAAAATCAGGCACCTAGTGAAATTTTATCAGCGCCTGCTGTTTCAGATGATTTGGTCTTAGTGCATAGTATTGATAACCGAATTTCTGCTTTTGATATTAATACAGGTCAGCGAAAATGGACGGTTGAGCGACCATTGCCAGTATTAACTTTACGTATTGTGACTGGGATTGCGATTAAAGATCAGTTGGCAATTATTTCATCACCTGGTGGTAAGTTAGTCGCATTAGCTTTGCAAAATGGTGGTCTGCGGTGGGAAGCTACTGCGGCTGAGCCAAAAGGTGCAACGGAATTGGAGCGCATCGTTGATATGTCGGGCGCCCCTGCAGTAGTGGGTAACAATGTTTGTGCTGCTAGTTATCAAGGCCGCGTGGGTTGCTTTGATTTGACGAATGGCAGTGCAAAGTGGACTAAAAATATTTCCAGCGAAGTTGGCGTTGCTGCCGATGAGCGATTTGCTTTCGCCGCTGATAATGAAGGTGGCGTTTTTGCCTATGCACTGAGTGGCGGTGCCACGATGTGGAAAAATGACAAATTGACGAATCGTGGTTTGGCAACACCAACATCGTTCGGTCGTGCGGTAGTGATCGGTGATCGTTTTGGCTATTTACACTTTTTGTCAAGAGAAGATGGTTCTTTCCTAGCGCGTATGGCTACGGATGGAAGTAAGATTATGTCTGCTCCGACTTTGGTCGGTAATAACCTGGTTGTTCAAACTAAACTAGGTGCTGTTGTCGCATTTGCGACGGAATAAATTAATGAAACCAGTTATTGCTTTAATCGGTCGACCCAATGTCGGCAAATCTACACTCTTTAATCGCCTGACGCGAACCCGCGATGCTTTGGTCGCTGACATGCCTGGCTTAACCCGTGATCGCCATTATGGTGAGGGGAGAGTGGGGGAGCGCCCATTTTTGGTGATCGATACCGGTGGTTTTGAGCCGGTCGCCAAAGAAGGCATCATGCACGAAATGGCAAAGCAAACCAAGCAAGCAGTTGCCGAGGCCGATGTGGTGATTTTCTTGGTTGATGGTCGTCAGGGCTTAACACCACACGATAAAACGATCACGGACTTTTTGCGCAAATCAGGTCGCTCTGTGATGTTGGTGGTAAATAAAGCTGAAGGTATGCGCTACACCAGTGTTGCGGCTGATTTTTATGAGCTTGGCTTGGGTGATCCCTATGTGATTTCTTCAGCACATGGCGACGGTGTCGCTGATCTTGTGGATGAAGCGCTCAATATTGCGCATGCTTCACGGCCGGCTGAAGAAGATGAGGTCGCCGATTCGGCTAAGGGTATTAAAATCGCCATAGTTGGTCGTCCAAATGTCGGCAAATCAACCTTAGTGAATACTTTACTTGGCGAAGAGCGCGTAATTGCTTTTGATATGCCAGGTACTACACGTGATTCCATTGAAATTCCTTTTGAGCGCGACGGTCAACAATATACCTTGATTGATACGGCGGGTATTCGTCGTCGCGGTAAAGTATTTGAAGCAATTGAAAAGTTCTCTGTGGTGAAAACCTTGCAGTCTGTTTCTGAAGCGAACGTCGTATTGCTTCTGCTTGATGCGCAACAAGATATCTCTGAGCAAGATGCCCACATCGCTGGTTTTATTCTTGAGTCTGGCCGTGCCTTAGTGGTTGGTGTGAACAAATGGGATGGTCTGCAAAGCGATAGGCGCGATGAGATAAAGATGGACATCGAACGTAAATTAAATTTCCTGACATTTGCTAAATTCCATTTTATTTCAGCGCTGAAGTCGACAGGTATTAGCCCGCTGATGAAATCAATTGATGCAGCCTATGAAGCTGCGATGGTGAATTTGTCGACGCCAAAATTGACGCGCGCCTTAATTGAGGCGGTTGAGCATCAACAGCCAAAACGTAAGGGTTCGATCCGTCCTAAGATGCGTTATGCCCATCAAGGCGGTCAAAATCCACCAATCATCGTTATTCATGGCAATGCTTTGGATGCGATTGGAGACGTGTATAAGCGTTATTTGGAGAAACATTTTAGAGAAACCTTCTCTTTGACGGGCACACCTTTGCGTATAGAAATGCGTTCCGGTAAAAACCCTTTTACTAAAGATTCGAAGTAAAAAATTAGGTTCCACGATATTTACTTCGTTTGAATCACCGTAAGTATTTTAAAAATTAAGTTCTCGTGGTATCTTAATTATCTTTTGGACACTTGAAATTATAAAAGGTGTCCCCAACTCCTAATCACAACAACACAATGGAGCTGTTATGAGCAATAAAGGGCAACTGTTACAAGACCCATTTTTGAACGCATTAAGAAAAGAGCATATTCCTGTCTCGATTTACTTGGTGAATGGCATCAAGCTACAAGGTCATGTAGAGTCATTTGATCAGTACGTTGTGCTATTGCGAAACACTGTGACCCAAATGGTGTATAAGCATGCAATTTCTACTGTCGTGCCAGCACGTGCAGTTAGTATTAACTCAGAGTCTGAAGCAGAGTAATTATTTTTGAATTTCATTTGTCGTAATAATTTTAGGTTCTTATGCGCGCTGCTCTAGTTGGCGTGGACTTTGGTAAGGGTGACTTTGCCGCAAGTTTAGACGAACTTTCTCAGCTCGCGCTGTCCGCGGGGGCTGAGACCATCACAACCATGGCATGTAAGCGCTCTAGTCCCGATGCCGCACTATTTGTTGGCTCAGGTAAAGCAGACGAAATTGCTCATGCTGTCACTGATCTTGCATTAGATCTCGTTATTTTCAATCACGCATTATCGCCCGCGCAGCAGAGAAATCTGGAGCGACATTTGAAGATACGTGTGGTCGATAGAACTAGTTTGATTCTAGATATTTTTGCCCAACGAGCCAAAAGCCATGAGGGTAAAGTGCAGGTTGAGTTGGCGCAGTTGCAGCATCTAGCAACTCGCCTGGTTCGTGGCTGGACGCATTTGGAGCGTCAAAAAGGTGGTATTGGTTTGCGCGGGCCGGGTGAGACGCAGTTGGAGACCGATCGTCGTTTGCTGGGTGAGCGGGTGAAAATGCTCAAAGCAAAGATGGAAAAACTTCACAAGCAAAGAGAGACACAGCGCCGTTCGCGTGGTCGTAGTAACACTTTTACCGTTTCACTGGTTGGTTATACTAACGCTGGTAAGTCCACTTTGTTCAATTCTCTGACTAAAGCAGGCACATATGCCGCCAATCAATTATTCGCGACACTAGATACCACTTCGCGTCGTTTGTATCTGGAAGGTGTTGGTAATATTGTTGTATCTGATACCGTAGGCTTTATTCGTGATTTGCCGCATCAGTTGGTCGCCTCATTTCGTGCAACATTGGAAGAGACCATCCATGCAGATTTGTTGTTGCATGTGGTCGATGGTGGTAGTTCTTCCCGCAATGATCAGATAGAACAGGTGAATCATGTATTAAAAGAGATTGGTGCTGATCATATCCCGCAATTGTTAGTGTGGAATAAGATTGATCAAGTTGATTTACCCGCAGCCGTAGAACGCGATGAATATGGTAAAATCGATAGGGTTTTTCTGAGTGCAAAAAATGGCTTGGGTATTGATTTATTGCGAAACGCCATCATTGAATTGATGCCGAAGGCGTCTGCGAGTGCTAAATCAAGTAATGAGGTTTTGCTCTAAGAGTAGTGTAAATTAATCTGTCGATACTTGGTTTGTAAGACTAATTCAGTAATCATTTGGCAGTAAATTGGCTGTAATTAATATAAAATGAGCAACAATAGTTCAACTTTTTTAGCGGGTAATGAACGAATGCGAATTCCCTTTCTTAAGCGATTAAAGCCCTTATTATCCTTGAACGACCCTCAATGGGGACGTGGTTCTAAGGATGATAAGCAAAATGGCAAAAAGCCTGAAGATGGTCCTCCTGATCTTGATCAGTTGTGGCGAGATTTTAGTCAATCAATTGCACGCATGTTTGGTAAAAACGGCGGTGGTGATAGTGGCGGTGGTGCACCTTCTGATTCCACATTCGCCAAGATTGGCTTTGGTGTTATTGTGGCCGTGGTTGCATTCTTCTGGATGATTAGTGGTTTCTTTATCGTGCAGGACGGTCAAACTGGCGTAGTTACCACTTTCGGAAAATATAGTTATCAAACCAGCCCAGGTTTCAACTGGCGTTGGCCTACGCCGATTCAAGCGCATGAAATTGTCAATGTGTTGCAGGTTCGTACGGTCGAGATCGG
>CAUPNA010000051.1:0-25809 GCA_963512475.1 uncultured Undibacterium sp. | reverse complement strand
TTATTTAAGGAAAACTCGCTATGCATGCAACAAGTCGTCCGCAACCTGCACGATTAGTCATCTCTCTATTAGCGGTGTTTCTTACTGCATGTGGTGGTAGCGAATCAACACAAAATAATGCTGCACCGATAATGCAAGCAGCGCCCATGGCGGCAGCACCAGCCATTACTTTCTCTGGCACTCGCAATAACTATTTGATCACTCGAACCGCCACTGGATTCGAAGTGCGCGATTTATCCGGCAAGACAGCGAATGTTTCTGTGGCGATTGATGCCAGTTTGAAATTCTCGGACATGACTGTGAACCTGGCAATTGGCGAACAATCTAAAGTGCTTTCGGCCAACAATCTGCGCACGCTGATCGAACTCTATATCGCTTTCTTTAATCGAGTTCCAGATGCCGACGGTCTCGGCTATTGGATACAGCAGATGAAAACAGGCATGACGGTCGACCAACTGGCCAATAATTTTTATGCTGCGGCAGTACAGTATCCGACACTGACAGGCTATTCTGCGACCATGAGTAATGCTGAGTTTGTAAAAATTATTTATAAAAACGTGTTGGGTCGTACTGGTAGCACAGCGCCACCAGATGCCGACATTAATTTTTGGGCAGGAGAACTCAATTCAGGCAAAGCAAGCAAAGGCTCATTAGTCACGACCATGCTCAATGCCGCTCATGGTTTTGCTGGAGACGCAGCTTGGGGCTGGGTGCCGCAACTCCTAGATAATAAGATTGCAGTGGGTTCTTACTTTGCGATCGAGCAAGGTTTGGGTTACGCCGACCCCAATGACAGCATCAGCAAAGGCATTGCAATAGCGGCTTTGGTAACGGCTAGCAATACGAGTAGCGCCAAGACACTGATCAATATCAAAGACAGTAACTTCAGCTTATTAGCGACAACGCCAACAGGCTCAGGTAAAGGCGATTCCAGAGATTGCTACAACAGCGATCTGTATAAACAAGGCGTTGTATATAAGTTGGAAATGGCGTCTACCATACGCGCAACTGGCACCACCGAATCATTTGCGGCGACGTATAAACCCAATGGTACCGTCAATTTCAAAGGCAATACGGCGCAAGAAATTGTTATGGATGCCGTACAGTTATCGGGTCTCAGCGCTGGCATAAAGAGTCAGTTAAAATCCTATGTGGCAGTCAACAGTAATGAGTTAATCACCTACGGCTCTATCCTCTCTACGATGATCAATACCACGACAAACTATGTCGTCACAACGGTCATGACGCCACCTCAAAAATCGCCGTTTTCTCTACCACTGAACCAAGCCTACGTACAAACTTACAGCAACACACAAGAAATCGCTGGCAAAACTATCAGTATGCCGAGCACCACTGAAAGCCTTACTTTCTTAGGAACGGAGTCTGTTAGCGTGCCAGCAGGTACGTTCACTACCTGCAAAATGCAACTTACCAACAACAGCAACGGTGGCAACACGACAAGTTACACTTGGTATATTGCCGATAGCGGTTTACGTGGATTGCCCGCTAAAACTGAAGCTGAAGGCGTCACTACCGTCGCAACGAAACTTAGCATCAGTCGCTAATTTCATTCGAAATACAATGGCTAAGAGGGCTCGCAATGCGTGCCCTCTTTTGTTTGCAACGGTGTTGGTTGCGCATTCAGCCACACCGTTTAAGCGCACAGCATTCTTAAGAACTAACTTTGTTTGATGCTTAAATTTATCTTACAAGTATTCCCCTTCGTCTTTTTTTCCAATATCGATAAGTGCGCCTTGTTGTAAGGCTTGCTCATTGCGATAAGGTGGATACACGCCTGCATATTTAATCACCAAATTCGGCATAAAGAACTTCAACATAGCGCACAGCAACACTACCGTAGGATGCTCTGAAGTAAGGCCAGGCTTTCCCAAAATCACATACTGCGGCGCCCACTTTCTGCAAGCACGAACAATGTCGAACAAAGACATGCGACTATATTCCGCATCGAGCAATATCACATCGAAACCGGCGTCTACTAAAGACTTACCCATATTCAGCAAGCCTAGTGAGGGCAATAACAATTTGGGAATGCGACTACCAATCGGTGTGAATGGCGGATTGATTAACAGGACTTTTGTTGCCACTACTGATTTCATAATGACTTCCGATGAATTTGAAAGTCATTAGTGTAAAAAAGCCAAGTGAAGCGAAGATGAAGTTTGTGTGAAGTCTGACACGTAGCCTAGAGACTTTTACGAGGCAATCTTGGCTCTTGGCCTGACTATGGGTTAAACTCAGAGAACCACACATCTTTCGACTCACTTGGTCGATGATTAGCGATCATTTGAATAGACTCATAATGAAGTCGCCGCATCCATAAACATCACAGACACACCACTCTCGGAACCCCATGAAGCATTTCAAAATATCTATTCTGATCTCTATCGCCCTACTGGCTCTAGCCACCTACTGGGGTTATACCCATGGCGGTATCAATACAGCGCTGACTGCGCTCGGTATCGCGTCGATTTTGGCGGTCTTGGAAATTTCTCTTTCCTTCGACAATGCAGTCGTGAATGCGTCTGTCTTAAAAAATTGGGATCCGTTTTGGCAAAAATTATTTTTGACAGTCGGTATCGTCATTGCTGTATTTGGTATGCGTCTTGTGTTTCCTCTTGTGATCGTGGCGCAAGCGGCAGATCTCGGCATGCTGGAAGTCTGGGATCTGGCGATCAATAATCCTAAGGCATTTTCTACTCATCTTGTCAGTCATCATGCGGAAGTTGCCGCATTTGGTGGTGTATTTTTATTGCTGGTGTTTTTGAATTTCTTATTCGATGAGAAAAAAGAGATGCACTGGCTCGGAAACATAGAAGAAAAAATGTCTTCATTTGGCACTATCGGATCTATTCCTGTATTAATTGCCTTACTTGTGGTCATAGGCAGTGTGAGCATGGTCAATGAGACGCAACAATATGCCGTACTGTTGGCTGGCATCTGGGGTGTCGTAACTTATGTCGGCGTCGATTTCATTAGTGGTTTATTGGAAAAAGAAGAAGCCACCGATATCAATATCGGTAGTGTCGTGAAAAGCGGTGGCATAGGCGGCTTCTTGTACCTGGAAGTGCTCGATGCGTCGTTTTCATTCGACGGTGTGATTGGTGCATTTGCCATCACCAATGATGTCGTCATCATCATGCTGGGTTTGGCCATAGGCGCATTCTTTGTGCGCTCTATGACCGTGTATCTTGTTCGTCAGGGCACCTTGGAAGAATATGTATATCTAGAACACGGCGCGCACTATGCGATAGGCATTTTGGCCTTGATCATGTTTGCTAGTATGAAGTATCACATTCCAGAAATTTTCACCGGATTGATAGGTGTCGCGTTTATTGCTGCGTCCCTGTGGTCATCTGTCCAACACCGCAAATTAGCTAAATAGAAAAAGCACAGCTCTGTAAATAAGGTGGCTCGAATATTGCATGACTAATTAGCGTGTTGCTTAGTATTACTCAAAAATAGCAACACACGAATACCTATTCGACATTTTATTTTCATATTTCGATTCACATTCATAGACATGACAGAGTAGTTATAAATTCATTCTATGATGTGATTTCGGACTTTGCTCTGGAGCTCTGTTTGCCTCAACCTCATGCGCCCAACCTGAAGATCGTCGTCATCAATACAGTGATGCCGGTGTCAGAGGATACCCATGATCAAGATCCCGCGATGCAGTTGCAAATGGCTCGCTCGCGTGCGTTAAGAATAGGCTTGCTACAAGCTGGCTATAACATTATTGCCTCTATTCCCGGCGATATGTATCTGATTGACAGGCTGACGCAATTGCAGCCTGACCTGATTATCATCGACGCCGAATCCGATGCTCGCGATGTCTTGGAAGAATTGGTCATCGTTAGTCGTGATGCCCCCCGCCCTATCGTCTTATTTACCGAAGACGGCAATCCCTCACAACTAGAAGCCGCGATGGCCGCAGGGGTGTCCGCTTACGTCGTGGCGGGTCTCCAAGTCGATAGGGTAAAACCCGTATTAGAGGTTGCAGTAGCGCGCTTTAACGCCGATCAAAAACTGCGCTCAGAATTATCCGATACCAAAACTAAACTGGCCGAGCGCAAAACCATCGAGCGCGCCAAAGGCTTATTAATGGAGCGTCATCGCCTAAGCGAAAACGAGGCCTATCAAAAGTTACGCAAGCAAGCGATGGAAAAAAATCTTAAATTAGTCGATCTGGCTCAACGCATTTTAGATGTCGCGGATTTGCTAGGTTAATTCCACTTAAGCCTGATCGTTTTTGGTGCATTGCACCAAATTGGGTTCCAAATCGGTGCAAAAAATCTTTTTTACCAGCCCGATTTTGGCAAGCTCAAGGCAAATAAGCGATAACACCAGTTGGCACAGTAATTGCAAGTACTAGATCAAGTACCCCATCGGTACATACAGAAATTTGCTAACGGCGGTAAATTTCTCAGGACGGACTAATTAAGTAGGACAAGTAGTGCAGAGACCATCTTGCTGAGCTTGTTCGCTTAATTAACTCTTCCAAAAAGACAAAGGCGTCTTCCTATCTAGCTCATCTGAGCCTGGTAGTAAGACGCCTTTTTTCGTTTTGATCATGCAATGTAAAGACCAACACGCTGGAGCCAAACCATGAATAAGCAAGTCAACCACTCAAACGAAACAGGTGCCCTAGATGAAACATCTCCTGCCAACACAAGTACGACTGCACATGACCCGTCACGTCGCAATCTCATTCAAGGTGCTGGCATGCTTGCAGCAAGTAGCATGTTAGGCCTGAGCGCTGGAATCAGTGGCGCGTGGGCGGCTGGCTCTGATAAGCCAGAAAAAGAAGAAGTCAAAATCGGCTTCATTCCTTTGACCGATTGCGCCTCAGTGGTCATCGCCTCAGTCATGGGCTTTGACAAAAAGTACGGCATCAAAATTATCCCGACCAAAGAATCATCCTGGGCCAGCGTGCGCGACAAATTGGTGAATGGTGAGCTCGATGCAGCGCATGTTTTGTACGGTCTGGTGTATGGCGTGCAACTCGGCATAGGCGGTCCAAAAAAAGATATGAATATCTTGATGACCCTAAACAATAATGGTCAAGCAATCACGCTGTCGAAGAAACTCGCCGACAAAGGCGCGGTGGATGGCGCAGGTCTTGCAAAACTAATGGCGCGTGAAAAACGTGAGTACACCTTCGCTCAAACCTTCCCTACTGGCACTCACGCCATGTGGCTGTACTACTGGCTGGCAGCACACGGCATCAATCCGATGAAGGATGCCAAAGTCATCACCGTGCCGCCACCACAAATGGTCGCCAATATGCGCGTCGATAATATGGATGGCTACTGCGTGGGTGAACCGTGGAATCACAGAGCGGTTGTCGATGGCATAGGGATTACTGCTGCCACGACTCAAGATATCTGGCGCGATCATCCTGAGAAAGTTTTGGGTTGTACATCGGAGTTTTCACAAAAATATCCAAACACCGCGCGTGCTGTGGTCGCCGCTATTTTAGAAGCTAGTCGCTGGATCGATGCGTCGCTGATGAATAAGCAAAAGATGGCAGAAATTATCGCCGAAAAATCTTACGTCAACACCTCCGTCGATGTCATCAATCAACGCATCATGGGTCGCTATCAAAATGGTTTAGGTAAGACTTGGGATGATCCTTACTACATGAAATTCTTCAATGATGGTGCGGTAAATTTCCCTTACTTATCAGATGGTATGTGGTTCTTAACGCAGCATAAACGTTGGGGCTTGTTGAAAACCGATCCAGATTATCTGGGCGTGGCAAAGGCCGTCAATCGTATCGACATTTACAAAGATGCCGCAGCGATGGCAAAAGTCAGTGTACCGAAAGATCCTATGCGTAAAAGTAAGTTGATCGATGGCACGGTGTGGGATGGACAAAATCCCGCCGCTTATGCCGCTTCTTTCAAGATAAAAGCCTAAGGGATACATCATGACCAGTCTGCTCAGTACCTATACCAAAGCTAGCGCTCCGGCTATAGCACTGGTAACTGTAACAGCGCCCGCACCTGAAACAAAAACAGTAGCAAATAAGGCAGATGATATGAGCAAGCACGCACCCACAATTTCACCGCCGGTATTCAAACAGACATCGAAGTTCAAGCTACACCTGAAAGCGATCGCCTTCAAGCTATTGCCGCAATTCCTGGGCTTAGCAATGCTCGTATTAATTTGGGCGATCATTGCAGAGAAAAATACGGCCTTACCGTCACCCTGGGTCACCTTGCTAGAAGCGATCAAATTATTTTCTGATCCTTTCTATCAAAATGGGCCGAATGATCAGGGCATAGGCTGGAATATTTACGCGTCCTTAAAACGGGTCGCGGTTGGCTTTGGTCTGGCAGCTCTCATAGGTATCCCACTCGGCTTTATGATAGGTCGCTTCAGCTTTATGGCGGGCATGTTTAATCCGATTATTAGTTTACTCAAACCTGTCTCGCCTTTGGCTTGGTTACCTATCGGCTTGCTGGTTTTTAAAGCAGCGCATCCAGCAGCGATCTGGTCTATTTTTATCTGCTCGATTTGGCCGATGGTAATCAATACCGCGATTGGTGTGCAACGCGTGCCGCAAGATTATATGAACGTGGCACGGGTCTTAAATTTGTCTGAGTGGAAAATCCTGACCCGCATTTTATTGCCTAGCGTACTGCCCTACATGTTGACTGGCGTGCGTCTGGCAATCGGCACCGCATGGTTAGTGATCGTGGCAGCAGAGATGTTAACTGGTGGCGTGGGGATAGGGTTTTGGGTCTGGGATGAATGGAATAATTTGAATGTACCGCACATCATTATCGCCATTGTGGTGATTGGTTTAGTCGGACTATTGTTAGAACAAGCCTTGGTCGCAATGGCGCGTGCAGTCACCTATGAAGAAACAGGAGCCTAATCATGGATAAGGTAAATGCGATGGATGCAAACGATAAGAAATACATAGAAATTCAAAACGTAGAAATGCGTTTCGATACCAAGAAAGGCAGCTTCCATGCTCTACGCGATATCAATTTGCGCATATCAAAAGGGGAATTCATTACCCTGATTGGTCATTCCGGCTGCGGTAAATCGACACTGCTTAATCTGATCGCCGGTTTAACTACGGCAAGCTCAGGCACCCTGTTATGCGCAAATCGCGAAATCGCCGGACCTTCACCCGAACGTGGTGTCGTGTTTCAAAATCATTCGCTGTTGCCGTGGCTGACCTGCTTTGAAAATGTCTATCTGGCGGTTGAGCGTGTGTTTGCAGCGACCGAAAGTAAAAGTGAACTCATCAATCGAACTCGCAATGCCTTAGCTCTCGTCGGTTTGACTGCCGCCGACAAAAAACGTCCACATGAGATCTCCGGAGGCATGAAACAACGTGTCGGCATCGCCCGCGCTTTAGCCATCGAGCCCAAAGTGTTATTGATGGACGAACCTTTCGGTGCACTCGATGCATTAACCCGCGCCCACTTACAAGATGAGCTACTCAAGATCGTCGCCAAAACGCAATCGACCGTCGTGATGGTGACACATGATGTGGATGAAGCCGTGCTGTTGTCCGACAAGATCGTGATGCTGACCAATGGCCCTGCGGCCACCATAGGCGAAGTCTTGCCCGTGGAACTCGCACGGCCACGCGAACGGGTCGCTCTGGCGAACGACGCGCAGTACGCAAAATATCGCAGCGCGGTGCTGGAATTTTTGTATCACCGCCAATCGCATCCGAGCAAAGAAGTCGCTTAATCAAGACGACTTCTAAAACCATTAATCACAGAGACTCAGAGACACAGAGGATGCACAGAGAAAAACGCTACAGAAAAGAGCTACGCATTTATTTGTTTTTCTCGCTTTTCTCTGTGCCTCTGTGCCTCTGTGT
Source organism: uncultured Undibacterium sp. (assembly GCA_963512475.1). Lineage (GTDB taxonomy): Bacteria > Pseudomonadota > Gammaproteobacteria > Burkholderiales > Burkholderiaceae_D > Undibacterium. The sequence continues at coordinate 17,936 of CAUPNA010000051.1, read as the reverse complement.
TGAGAGGTTTTTGTTTGCAAATTAAGGATTTTCGTCATGAAAAAACTCAAACTCGTCATGGTCGGCAATGGAATGGCAGGCGTGCGTACCCTCGAAGAATTATTGAAGATTGCTCCAGATTTGTACAACATCACGGTCTTTGGCGCTGAGCCTTACGCCAACTACAATCGTATTTTGTTGTCACCCGTTTTAGCGGGTGAGCAAACGATAAAAGACATCATGCTCAATGATGTTGACTGGTATGTCGATAATAATATCACCCTGCATCTGGGTAAAAAGATCGTCAAAATTGATCGCTATAAACGCGTCGTGATCGCTGAAGATGGCATGGAAACGGAATACGATAGATTGTTGATCGCCACCGGTTCTACACCATTCATGTTGCCAGTACCGGGCAAAGATTTACAAGGTGTGATTGCCTATCGTGATATCCACGACACCAATGCCATGATCGCTGCGGCGGAAGAACACACACATGCCGTTGTGATTGGTGGCGGCCTGCTCGGCTTAGAAGCGGCAAACGGTTTAAAGATGCGAGGCATGAACGTCTCGGTCGTGCATTTACCCGCGTGGCTGATGGACAGACAGCTCGACCTCACTGCTGGCAAGATGCTGCAAAAATCTTTGGAAGATCGCGGACTTAATTTTCTGCTTGAGAAAAATACTGAAGCCCTGCTAGGTGATGAAAACGGCCATGTGAAAGCAATCCGTTTTTCGGATGGTTTAGAAATTCCTACCCAGCTCGTGGTGATGGCAGTCGGCATCCGACCGAATACCGCTCTAGCGGAATCGGCAGGCCTGTATTGCAATCGGGGTCTGATCGTGAATGACACCATGCAAACTTATGATCCGCGTATTTACGCGGTCGGCGAATGCGTGAATCATCGCGGCACCGTGTATGGTTTGGTTGCGCCTTTGTTCGAAATGGCCAAGGTCTGCGCCAATCATCTCGCGAATTTTGGCATCGGTCGTTATCAAGGTTCGGTTACTTCCACCAAACTCAAAGTCACTGGAATTGATTTGTTTTCCGCAGGTGATTTCTCGGGCGGTAAAGATACCGAAGAAATCATCTTGTCTGACCCTATTGGCGGCGTCTATAAAAAATTAGTGCTGAAAGACGACAAGCTGATCGGGGCTTGCTTGTATGGCGACACGGTTGATGGCAGTTGGTATTTCAAGCTGCTGCGTGAAGGAAAAAACATCGCGGAGATACGTGATTCACTCATGTTTGGCGAATCGAATACCGGCGACGTCGGTCATGAAGGTCATACCAAAGCAGCATCGATGCCAGACACCGCCGAAGTCTGCGGTTGCAATGGTGTGTGTAAAGGGACGATCGTCAAAGCGATTAAAGAAAAAGGATTATTCACCTTAGAAGATGTGCGCAAACATACGAAGGCATCGGCATCCTGCGGTTCCTGCACGGGCCTAGTTGAGCAGATCATCATGTTCACGGCGGGTGGAGATTATTCGGCGACACCCAAAGCCAAGGCCATGTGTTCATGCACGGATCACTCGCATCATGCGGTACGTGAAGCGATCAAAGTCAATCATTTGTTGACCGTAGCGTCGGTTCAACAATTCATGGAATGGCGCACGCCAAATGGGTGCGCAAGTTGCCGCCCTGCTTTGAATTACTACTTGCTGTCGACCTGGCCGAAAGAAGCGGTGGATGATCCACAATCGCGTTACATCAATGAACGCTCGCATGCGAATATCCAAAAAGACGGTACTTACTCGGTGATTCCACGTATGTGGGGCGGTGAGACCAATGCTTCAGAATTGCGCAGAATTGCCGACGTCGTCGATAAATTCAATATTCCCACAGTCAAGGTCACGGGTGGCCAACGTATTGATTTACTCGGTGTGAAGAAAGAAGACTTACGCGCAGTCTGGCAAGATCTTGGCATGCCATCCGGCCTCGCCTACGCCAAAGGTCTGCGCACAGTAAAGACTTGCGTCGGCAGCGAATGGTGTCGCTTCGGGACGCAAAATTCTACGCTCATGGGGCAGCAATTAGAGCGCGAACTGGCACGCATGTATGCACCCCACAAAGTCAAACTGGCGGTCTCTGGTTGTCCGCGCAATTGCGCCGAGGCTGGGATCAAAGACGTCGGTGTGATCGGGGTAGATTCGGGTTGGGAAGTGTATGTAGGCGGCAATGGCGGTATCAAAACCGAAGTCGCACAATTTCTGGTCAAACTCAAAACGCATCAAGAAGTGATGGAATACACAGGTGCTTTCTTACAACTTTATCGGGAAGAAGGCTGGTACTTAGAACGCACCGTACACTACATCGCCCGTGTTGGTCTCGACTATGTGAAACAACAAATCTTAGAAAATGCCGCACGACGCGAAGAGCTATATCAGCGTTTATTGTTCTCACTTGAAGGTGAAGTTGATCCTTGGCATGAACCTGAGAAGGCGCAAGTGGATACACGGCAGTTTGAGAGAATTGGTGGATGAGTTGAAGCCAAAGTATTGATGCAAACATGAAACGCGATGAACCTTCCCTCCCCTTCAAGGGGAGGGCTAGGGTGGGGATGGGTTTAATTAAAGCACGGCAGCAACGTATGGCGAATGAAACCCACGCCACGAGCCCAACAAGCATCTGAGCCGCGCGGGTTGCACCCACCCTACATTAAATTGGCTGATCAAAACACATTGAAAACAAAGGAAAAACCATGTCCCAAGAATGGCAAATCATCTGTCGCGTAGACGACATTCCAGTCCTCGGTGCGCGCGTCGTAAAACGGCAAGCGAAAACTGATGTAGCGATTTTCAGAAATACCGAAGACAAAATTTTCGCGCTCCTAGATAAATGTCCGCACAAAGGCGGCCCCTTATCGCAAGGCATCGTCTTTGGTGAGAAAGTCGCTTGCCCTTTGCATAACTGGAACATAGAATTGCCGACAGGTTGCGCGGTGTCTCCCGACGAAGGTTGCACCCAAAAATTCAGCGTCAAAGTTGAAGCCGATCAGGTCTATCTCGACACGAATGAATTGTTGACGCTTGCAGTCGAAACTTAAGCGATTTAGGAAATCATGAATGACACTATGCGCGAAACCAAAGTAGCTAATGTGCTTGATATCGCGGCTACGCTAGAGACCAAATCCACCTGCTGCTATTGCGGTGTCGGTTGTGGTGTGATTATTGAATCCGACGGTGTGCAAGTCACCGGCGTGCGCGGCAATCCTGATCATCCGGCGAACTTCGGTAAATTGTGCAGCAAAGGTAGCAATTTACATCTGAGCGCCAAACCACTATTGCTACAGCAGGTACGTGCGCTGTATCCAGAATCGCGCACCGATCGCACGCAATCCAGACAACGCATAGATTGGAATAGCTGCCTCGATAATATGGCAGATAAATTCGCTGCGACGATCAAAGAACATGGTCCTGACAGCGTAGGATTTTATATCTCTGGTCAGCTATTGACGGAAGACTATTACGTCTTCAATAAGCTCGCCAAAGGTTTGATAGGCACAAACAATATCGATAGCAATTCACGTCTCTGTATGTCGAGCGCAGTAGCGGGCTATAAACAGACTTTAGGCTCCGATGCACCACCTTGCAGCTATGAGGATATCGATCATACCGATCTCTTGTTTATTGCAGGCTCTAACACTGCGTTTGCGCATCCTATCTTGTATCGCCGCATCGAACAGGCTCGAGAAAATAATCCAAATTTAAAGATGATCGTAGTCGATCCACGACGCACGGACACCGCGCGCGATGCTGATTTACATCTGGCTATTTTGCCCGGCACCGACGTCGCTCTTTTCAATGGACTCTTACATCTTTGCTTGTGGGACGATGCTCTCGACCATGACTTTATTACTCAACACACGGATGGTTTTGCTGAGCTAAAGAAAACGGTACGCGATTTCACACCGACCATGGTTGCACAGATCTGTGGCATTAAGGAACAAGACTTACATCAAGCAGCGCAATGGTTCGGTCAAGCCAAAGCGGCGCTGTCCTTATATTGCCAGGGCTTGAATCAATCCTCCGCAGGTACGGCAAAAAATGCCGCGCTCATCAATCTACACCTAGCAACTGGACAGATAGGCAAACCCGGCGCAGGACCATTTTCATTGACCGGACAACCAAATGCGATGGGTGGCCGCGAAGTCGGCGGCATGGCCAATCTTTTGTCTGGGCATCGTGACTTAAATAATCCCGAACATCGCGCTGAAGTCGCTGCATTGTGGGGCGTAGACAATGTGCCAGCACAACCGGGAAAAACGGCAGTAGAATTATTCGAAGCTGTACGCCAAGGAGAGATCAAACTACTTTGGATAGTCTGCACCAATCCCGCGCAATCGATGCCCGATCAAAATTTAATCCGTGAAGCCTTACTCAAGGCGGAGCTGGTGATTGTACAAGAAGCATACACCAGCACCGCTACCGTGCCATACGCAGACATACTGTTGCCTGCCTCAACCTGGTCAGAAAAATCCGGCACGGTGACTAATTCAGAGCGTCGCATCTCACGCGTTAATGCCGCTATCAACGCGCCGTGTGAAGCCAAACATGATTGGGAAATCGCAGCGCGGTTCGCACGAAAATTGGCCTTGAAATTGAAGAAATCTACACCTGATTTCTCTTACACCAACCCTGAAGAAATATGGAACGAACATCGAGCAACGACCTGTGGACGCGATCTTGATATCACCGGTTTAAGTTACGACATTTTGCAAACACAAGGTCCGCAACAGTGGCCCTACCCCGCTGGTGCAAGCATGGGCAAAGCGCGCCTGTATGAAGATCATCATTTCGCTACAGCTAATGGTCGCGCCCGCTTTGTCAATACCCTATACATGCCAACGGTGGAAAAAACCAATCCACGCTATCCATTTGCCTTGACCACGGGACGCTTACGCGATCAATGGCATGGTATGAGCCGCACTGGCACTGTGGCGCAATTATTCGCGCATGCAGCTGAGCCGGTGATAGAAATGGCGGCTCAGGACATGGAGCGACGTTTTATAAAAGACGGTGATCTAGTCGACGTGAGCAATGGGCGCGGCATGCAAAGATTGATCGCCAGCGCTAGTGATACTTTAAAAGCGGGACAGGCATTTATCGCCATGCACTGGGGTGAAGAATTTGTGTCAGGCGCTGTGAGTAACGATCCAAATAGGGAACTAAATAGGGAACTAAATAGCTACGGCGTCAACGCACTATGCAACCCAGCGATAGACCCTGACTCTAAGCAACCAGAATTGAAACACACGGCAGTCAAAATCGTGAAAGCAGAATGTCCGTGGCAATTTCTGGTGATTGCCTGGCTCGATGAAGAAGAAATTTTCAGCGTGCAGCAAAGCTTGCGTCAGCTCTATGGACAATTCGCTTACGCCAGTTGTGTCCCATTTGGGCGCAATAAACAAGGTCTGCTATTTCGAGCTGCTCATACCTCAGCTGTGGATCACGGCATCACTGAAAAAATTGAAAGCTTGATGGGAATTCAAGGTCCTGCCGTACTACGTTATGACGATAAAAAACGCGGCAACTCAAGACATATACTATTAGCGCCGAACGACCATGGCAGCACATTGCAAGCGATCGCTTTAGCAGGAGACACCAGCGCAGAACATTGGTTAAGAGCTCTGTTAGCAGATCAAGCGATCATTCAACAAACCAAATCTCTATTACTCAACGAAGCACCGCCAGCACAAGATGCCAACAAGGTCAGGGACAAAATTATTTGTACTTGCCTAAATGTGGGTGAGCGTCAAATTCGAAGCGAGATCGAGGCGCTAAGTACACAAAGAAGTGAGGAATCCGGCGATACAAAAACAGACGTTCTTCATCAACTGAAGCAGCGCCTGCGATGCGGCACCAACTGTGGTTCTTGCGTACCGGAGATTAAGCAAATGATTTTGCAAATGCCGAGTATCCAGCACATAGACAGCAGCAAACTGGCTCATGAAATATCAAACCATCAATAAGTGCTCGACCAAATATGCAAACTTCAATAAGACTCGTCGTTGCGAAAATTTTTCAAGACGCCTTAAGAGAAATTATGGTGAAATAGAATCACGATGAATTTGCCGTTACCCAAGGACACCAGATCACCGAATTTGCGCCACTTGTTTTGCCACCTGAATACATACTTGAATCCAAAAGACTTTATATAAAACCATGCAGCTTGCCGCTAGCGATCTCTAGGCTTATGCCTTCCATGCAGTGATTGGCACGACGTTTCAAAAATACGGCGGGCAAATCAGCTTCACCAGTGTAAGGTTGATATTTTTTCAGAACAATGCCTGTATTGATATCGATCTTCAAAATTAACGGGCCGTACTCTTTCGATGCCCCCAAATCACACAAATTCAAACACCTACTGCTCAAACTTCGTTAAAGTGCAGTAATACAATCAGCGAATATAATTTGGGCGTGACTAATACAAATCGACACGCCTGCTCATTGCCAATATCTCAATAGATCTATCGCTTTAAAGTTTGTATCTAAGAGCAAGATAAACTATTCTGAATATCTGTGCTCCAAGGCTTTACGGATCTTGTGGCTATCTAATGCTTAAAAAAAAATGAACACACCGTGCTTCAAGATTGAGAAGGAAAATGATGATGTGTGAATATCGACTTTACCGTATCCATCCATTCTTCAAGTCCGTATCGGCTCTAACTGTCTTATTGCTCACGCTCACTGCTTGTGCTGCAGCGCCCACCGTAACGCAGATACCGCAAAATTTGTTTCGCGATGATTTGTTTGCGGCCAATACGAATCCAATACGGGCAAATAATATTTTTGTCGCGGATAAAGCGATGCAGCAATTCATCGCTACCGAGATCGTGAGTCAATTACGCTCTACCAGCCACCAAAGAGCGCTATTTAACGCTTTATACAGTAAAGCGCAATTACGTCTTGAATACGACTCATCCTATACTCGCACTGCAAGCGAGGCCTTTGCCGCACGATCTGGGAATTGCCTGTCTTTAGTCATCATGACAGCTGCCTTAGCGAAAGAAATGGGACTGTCGGTGCAATACCAAAAAGTATTAACTAAAGAAGATTGGAGCCGTAGCGGTGGACTTTACTTTGCTAGCGGTCATGTGAATGTGGTGTTGGGTAAAAAACGTTTTGATGAAAAAAATCATTTAGATCAAAATTACCAAATGACGATCGACTTTTTACCACCGCAGGACACGGCGAGTCAACGCACAGTAGATCTGGAGGAGAATACGATTATCGCGATGTATATGAATAATCGTGCGGCCGAATCACTGGTACGCGAACAAACTGATCAAGCCTATTGGTGGGCTAAAGAAGCGATCATAGCGGATCCACAATTTTCATATTCGTATAACACTTTGGGCGTAATCTACATGCGCCACAAACAATATTTGGATGCTTATCGAGCACTTGAAATGGCGTTAAAAACTGATCCTGACAGCTTGGTGGCTACTTCAAATATGGTACAGACCTTAGAAATGTTAGGGCGCGGCGCGGAAGCAAGCCTGTTAAATGAGACATTACTTAATAAGCAACCGTTCCCACCATTTCATTTCTTTAATTTGGGATTGAAAGCGATGGAGAGAAATGAATTTCAGCAAGCAAAGTTTCTTTTTCAAAGAGAACTTAAACGCGCCCCCGACTACCACGAATTTCACTTCTGGCTTGGGCTAGCCCATTTCCGGCTTGGCGAACTGGACGCAGCTCAGCAAGAGTTCGATCTCGCAAAAGCCAACAGCACGACGCAAAAAGACTTTGCTTTATATTCTGCAAAGTCAGATCGTTTAAATTTACTGCGGCGGCAATAAAAAAGCTCCGTCGTGTTATCGAAGGAGCTCTTCAACCACATTTGCTTACTTAAGTAGCCAATTAAGCAGCTAATTAAGTAGCTACTCAAGCAGCTAACTAAGCAGCCAAAAATACTGGTGTTTTGACTTGTGCTGTGTCACGTGCGGACAATGGCAGCTCACCCAAGTGTGCTGCGCCGCTCATCAACTCCGCGATGCGCTGAGTCAATTCGTGCTCTTGTGTGGCTAATTGAAAATGCGCTGGACGCTGGGTCTGTACGATACCCCAACGTACCACAGGGGAGCGTCCGCTACCATCTAACAAAGCGTGATCACGCAACCATTGCTCAAAGAAGCGTGTTGGCATCTGACTATCAACCCAGATCAAATGATCGGATGTCATCAATTTATTATAGGATGGGCGAACTAAGATTTCGTAAATCATTTTATAACTCCCTTAATGTCTTTGTCTTTTCACGTTGTCACTTCATTCTGTGACAAAGATTCTGTTAGGGAAAAAACGCTAGTTGCGACAAGCTGGTTGACACAAATCCTTACAAGTTTGGGTTTTTTTGGGATTATTTTTGCTTAAAACGAAAAAAACCTGATTTCTTTTTAGAAATCAGGTTTTCAATAACGCTTGCACTACTTCATTTACTACGAATCTGTTCAGAAATTAACGCAGTAAGTTACGTCTATACTTATGAAACAAACGCAGCACTTGCACGGGTAGCAACATTCGTTGTCACTGTTGAGCCGACGTTGTCGCCAATGAAACCAAACAGGTTTTTAGGATCTGCCATCGCTGGTATCAGTGACAAAGTCTCGCCCATACCCAACTCAACCGCTGCATCACGCATGTAACGCAAAGCGGAATAATCTTCCAAAGCAAAACCAACCGAATCAAATATCGTCACTTGCTCAGCGCTGCTGCGCCCAACTACCTTGCCGGACAATACGGTCCACAACTCAGTCACAGGGAAGTCCGCAGGCATTTGCTGCATATCGCCTTCGATACGTGATTGAGGCTCAAATTCACAGAACACTGGGCCCATGCGCAACACATCCGCATGCAATTCAGTCTTGCCTGGGCAATCACCGCCAACACCATTGATATGCATACCTGGCTCGATCATGTCAGGCGTGATAATGGTGGCATTGGTTTTATCTGCAGTCACGGTCGTAATAATGTCTACGCCTTTTACCGCTTCTTTGGTGCTATTGAAACGCTTGGTTTGCAAACCCATTTTTGCCAGATTCGCTTCTAATTTGTCCGTAGCCGCGCTATCGATATCGAACAAGTGAAACATCTCTACACCAAGCAAGTGATGAAAAGCCAAAGCCTGAAAATCACTCTGAGCGCCATTGCCAATGATCGCCATTGTTTTGCAATTGTCACGAGCCACAGCACGTGCAGCTACTGCCGACATCGCAGCAGTGCGGATTGCTGTGGTTAAAGTCAATTCACTGACCAACTCTGGCACACCTGTTTCTACGTCCGCCAACACACCAAATGCCATAACGGTAGGCAGATTGAATCGATGGTTACTTGGATGGCCGTTCACATATTTGAAGGCGTAAGATTTGTCGTCTGCGATTGGCATCAATTCAATCACACCGACGTCAGAATGATTGGCAACACGGGCGCATTTATCGAAAGAATTCCAGCGCAAAAAATCTTGATTAATATAGGATGCTACACCTGTAATGCAAGCACCGATACCGCGCTTGTTAATGATTTCAGCAACACGCTCTGCGCTGAGGTACTGCGTCACTGCACGGCGTGGCGTGATAGTTTGATTGTGACTTGAATTAGTGTTTTGTTTGGTGCTCGTCATGATGGTCTCCGTTAGTTTATTGATGACTAATGAGAACTTGCGCAAAATTTCTACAACCAGCCGGTAGCGATCAAAGCATTTTTACCTTTGGAATCTTCATTGCAATTCACTCAGATTCGGTAAATCTCGCTGCAACAACTTTGCGTAAGTTCTTTAAAAAAACTTGATGGGAGAATCTTACGGAGTTTCTGTGTTAAACAGAATCGGCAAAAATGTACCAATATCGTCAAATTTCTGCCAAAATGACATACCAAAATGACGAAATGATCAAAATGGATGCACTAGACCAACAATTAATTAGCCTGTTACGAACCAACGCCCGCTTAAGTATCGCCAATCTCGCGCATAAACTGAAAGTCTCACGCGGCACGGTCAATAATCGCATCACCAAACTTGAAGATGACGGTATTATCGTCGGCTATACGGTACGTTTACGTCCTGATGCGCGACAAAATGAAATTCATGCGTGGATCAGTATTGCCGTCGAAGGCAATGAAACCCGCGCCGTCATCGCCTCACTTTTAGGTGAGCCTGGCATAGAGGAAATTCACGATACGAACGGTCGCTGGGATTTGCTGGCCAGCCTGCGCGCAACCAATCTCTCCGAGTTATCCAGTGTGCTGGAACGCATACGTCTGATCAAAGCAATACAAAACACTGAAACGAGTATCCATTTGCAAACCTACAGAACTGCCAATAAATCCTAGGGTCTGTTGACCTATATTTTAGTCAAGCGTTTCAATCAAAACGCAGGATGGCAAGGCGCATCTCGCCGCTGCGGCTGGACGCCCCAGCAAGAGATGCAACGCTGTCCATCGTGCGTTTTGATTGAAACCCTCCGGGAATGGCTCAAATGAGCACATGGCGTTGTTACAATCTGCTTATAGTGCCCGCACTACTGCGCAGCTTGCGCTTAGCCCTGTGCTCATTTGCGCGCATTCGCTTGCCTAAAATATAGGTCAACAGACCCTAGAATAAGCAGAAAAACTTAAGTAAGTTGATGCAGTGTGAACAACTTCGGGCCTTTCATCATCAATATCAGTCCTCGCCAAGTAGATCGTTGCAATTTACATGTAAAATTTTTGGCTAAACCAAGCAACTTGGCGCTGCCAAGTCCGACGTAATCACACCTCCCTCCTCGATCACTTGTTACTTGCCTATATACAAGTCATGCGAATTACCACTTTCAAGTCAACACTCTCCCAAAAAGACCTTGAAGTTTTGACCGAATTTTGTAATCTGAGGAAACAGTGCTCATGGTCAACTGATTGACTGAAAGCACCATGCGACTTGATGACACTCTCAATCTGTTCTTATTTTTGTACTTCTATTGAGCCAACAGCGAAGAAAGCCCCCCATCCAACGCTAGATTGCGAACAGGAAAAGACACAATTGCAATTTATGGAGCAGGCACAGCTTTTGCTTACTAATCAATTGAACTTATAACAACGGCTGCTAGCGACGACTATTTCTTCGCATTCAACCTCATTCAATTAGGATCTATCGTGAGTTTTCTTAAAAAATTATTCGGCTTGGAGTTGGCAGGACAACCCAAACCCGCCCTCAAACGTACGCCAGAGGTATTGGCGAGTATGGAGCGCATCGAAGCACGGCGCCAGAAAGAACTGAAGCAGGAAGAAGAGCAAAGACGCCGCGAACGCCTCGTAAAGTCACATAAGCCTGCAGACCGCACAGGAACGCAACAAAATGTTTCGGCAAATGCAGCACATGAAGCGATAAAAGATCAGGAAAAAAAAGCACTGCAAACGCACAAAGACAGGCTAATGGCTGACAGCGGCATGACTGCCAATAGCAGAATGAATCTATGGTTCAATACGATCGCACCTGAGGAACCGCCTGATACCATTGCCCCTGACATGCGCATACCCGAGACCGTTTTTGATGTTGAAACCAACAAATTTGAAAAATAACGGCTGACTGGGGCAAAGGCTTGTGTGTTTATCGAACTCTTTGCGATAAACCAGAGCCTTATCCATTGCATCCATGTTTCGCGTGCACTCACATTGGATATACGACTGTGGATAGGCTGTCAGGAAATGACAACATCGTCTAAGCTTAGCACCATGTTTAAGCTACACATTAAAACAATTAGATATGCCGCCTCGCATCTTGATATTTATCAATTATGAAAATCGTTTAGCTCTCAAAGTCTCAAGAAAAATGGCCTATAAATCAGTGAGTTATAGGCCATTGTTTACACTTACTTACTTAGTAGGTTTCAGAACGGAATATCGTCATCCATATCCGAGAAATTCGGTGCTGGACGTTGAGCCGGAGCCTGACGTGGCTGTTGCACTGGCGCGCTATAGGCTTGCTGTTGCTGTGGACGCTGTGCTGGAGCACCGCCGCCGTAGCCATCATCGTCCATAGGTGCACCGCCGCCGCCCATGCCTTGACGACTGCCTAGCATCTTCATTTCGTCAGCGCGAATGTCCGTCGCGTATTTTTCTACGCCATCTTTATCGGTGTACTTACGCGTACGCAAGCTGCCTTCGATGTAAACCTGTGAACCTTTTTTCAGATACTGACCGGCAATTTCAGCTAACTTACCAAAGAAAGTGACGCGATGCCATTCGGTCGCTTCTTTCTTTTCACCGGTTTGCTTGTCTTTCCACGATTCTGTGGTTGCTACTGCAATGGTGGTCATTGCATCGCCACTTGGCATGTAGCGGGTTTCTGGATCACGTCCCAGATTGCCAATAATCAACACTTTATTTAGTGATGCCATCTTATATGTCTCCTACACTCTAAAATAATTTATCAACGTAACTCGCGTGTTTCAATAGATCAAATATGCTTTCCATAAAAGAAGACAAATTTGCTTGCTACATTCTTCGCTATCCAAGTCAGACCGCGCTAGCGATGTCACTTGCATTGTCAGAATCAGGTTTGCTGGCGCGTTTAGGCAATTCCGGCATACGGCTTGCGATTATAAGCCAGATCAAAGACAAAACTGCAGTAAATATAAACACAGTACTGGCGCTAATATTTTTCGCAAACCAACCGCCAACAAAACCACCACAGGCTAGTCCCAATGCTTGCAGGGTGTTGTACACACCAAGTGCCGCACCTTTAGCAGAAGGTGGCGCCAGACGCGACACCAGCGAAGGCTGACTCGCCTCCAAAATATTGAATGCCAAGAAGAATGCAAACAACAAAGCGATCAAAGCTACGGCATTCTCTAAGAAACTCCAGAAACCCAATTGGACGACCATCAGTAAAGCGATAGACCAAACAAATACCTGCTTCATCTTACCGCTGCGCTCACCACGCATAATGGCTATTAACATGACGAAGAATGAACCGAACACCACAGGCAAATACACTTCCCAATGCTTATCGAGTGGCAGGTGAGCGTATTGCACGAGCGCTGATGGGACGACCATAAACATCGCGACCTGACTCAAGTGCAGGACAAACACCCCCAGGTTCAGTCGCATCAATTCAGGGTTTTTCAAGATATTCATCAGTGGCACTTTGACCATGGGTAAAGAAGGCGCATTGGGTGTAATCCAAGTAACGACGCCTATGCCTGCCATCGCCAAGATGGCGATCAAAATAAAGATACCGTCCATGCCTATGCGCTGATATAGGATGGGAGCAAATACCAAAGATAAAGCAAAGCTAATACCTATAGAACCGCCGACCATCGCCATCGCCTTGGTGCGGTGTTCTTCTCTAGTGGTATCCGCCAACAATGCGGTAATCGCAGCAGAAATCGCGCCAGCGCCCTGCACTGCACGTCCTATCAAAATACCCATGACCGTAGTTGACATCGCGGCGATGATCGCCCCTAACGCAAATAAAAGTAGGCCGACAATAATCACTGGCTTACGCCCATATTTATCCGATGCCATGCCAAACAAAATCTGCAAGCAAGCTTGGGTCAAGCCATAGATTCCCATCGCCATACCTACCAGCGCTACGTTGCCGCCATCCGGCAAAGTTTTGGCATGAATCGCAAAAATCGGCAAAAGCAAAAATAAGCCGAACATGCGCAATGCAAAGATCGACGCCAAGGACGCGCCAGCCCGGATTTCGGACGACGACATTTTATTGGAGGACAATGTTGAAGAGAGCGGTTGTGAGCTCATAGGTGTTGCGCTATTCTTAAGACAAATACTACGAAATACACGGCGGAAACTGAGTGTCTGCACCCCTGACCATGATTCTCGGGACAATTTGATTCGACACACGCGCTTATTTTTGAAAACCCGTTATAGTATCAGGTTGCTCGCTTTTCATTTCGAAATGCGGCCCTGAATTGCGTTTGTTCGATTGACAGAGATTAAAACCTGTTTCAAAAAATGGGAATAGTCATGAATTGAATAAATATTCTTCTCTTTTTTGCACTTAGAATTTTTTCATTCGCAGGAATTGTTTCATGACCACTAGCAAAACTAAGAAATCCCTGAAGTCCGCGCCCGCAGAAATCGAATTCGATCTCGTGGACATGCCGCTCCCCAAAAAGGATGCGATCCGGGTTCGTGGTGCGCGTACACATAATCTAAAAAATATCAGCATTGATCTGCCACGCAATAAGCTGGTGGTGATTACCGGCTTATCAGGCTCAGGCAAATCCTCGCTCGCGTTTGATACCTTATATGCAGAAGGTCAGCGACGCTATGTGGAATCCTTATCAGCGTACGCGCGCCAGTTTTTGCAATTGATGGAAAAGCCGGATGTCGATTTGATCGAAGGCTTGTCGCCAGCGATTTCTATCGAGCAAAAAGCGACTTCTCACAATCCACGCTCAACCGTTGGTACCGTCACTGAGATTCACGATTACCTGCGCTTACTGTATGCGCGTGTCGGCACGCCTTATTGCCCAGACCATCCAGAAAATCCCTTGGCAGCGCAATCAGTTTCGCAAATGGTCGATGCGGTGTTAGCAATGCCGGAAGATAGCAAGCTGATGATTCTGGCACCTGTGGTGTCGAACCGCAAAGGCGAACACGTCGATTTGTTCGAAGCAATGCAGGCGCAGGGCTTTGTACGTTTCCGTGTACAAAGCGGCACGCACGATGCGAAGATTTACGATGTTGATGATTTGCCGAAACTCAAGAAAACTGAAAAGCACACGATTGCTGTGGTCGTCGATCGCGTCAAAGTCAAAGCTGAAATTAAGCAACGTCTCGCGGAAACGTTTGAAACCTGTTTGCGTATTGCCGAAGGCCGTGCCTTAGTCGTTGATATGGATAGCGGTCACGAGCAATTATTCTCCAACAAATTTGCTTGCCCGACCTGCGGCTATAGTTTGCAAGAATTAGAACCGCGTCTATTCTCATTCAATAATCCTATGGGCGCTTGCCCTGAATGCGATGGTCTCGGTCATATCGAATTCTTTGATCCAAAGCGCATCGTCGCTTTCCCTAATTTATCTTTGGCCAGTGGTGCAGTTAAGGGCTGGGATAGACGCAATCAGTTCTATTTCCAGATGCTGTCAAACCTGGCGGCCTTCTATGATTTTGATCTAGATGTGCCGTTCGAACAGTTACCGGAAGCCGCACAACAAGTGGTTTTGTATGGTTCAGGCAAACAAAGCATACCGTTCACATACATCAATGAAAAAGGTCGCACAGTCGTCAAGGAACATACCTTTGAAGGCGTAGTCACGAATCTGCAAAGACGTTATCGCGAAACCGATTCAATGGCGGTTAAGGAAGAGCTGGCGAAGTTCATCAATGAGAAAGAATGCCCATCATGCCACGGCGCGCGCTTGCGGGTTGAAGCCCGATTCGTCAAAGTCGGCATGGGAAAACAAGAGCGTGCAATTTATGAAATTAGTGCGATGCCTTTACGTGAAGGTATGGAGTTTTTCGGCAAGTTAAAATTGACCGGATCGAAGCGCGATATCGCGGATCGCATCATTAAAGAAATTAGCTCACGTCTGACATTCTTGAACAACGTCGGTCTCGACTATTTATCACTAGATCGCAGCGCCGATACTTTGTCTGGTGGCGAGGCACAGCGGATTCGCCTCGCTTCGCAGATCGGATCTGGCTTGACGGGTGTGATGTACGTTTTGGATGAACCTTCTATCGGCTTGCATCAACGCGATAATGACCGTTTGATCGGTACGCTCAAACATTTGCGTGATATTGGTAATAGCGTACTCGTAGTTGAGCATGATGAAGACGCCATTCGCTGCGCCGACTTTATTGTCGACATGGGCTTAGGTGCTGGTGTGCATGGCGGCGAAATCATTGCGCAAGGTTCGCTCGACGACATCATGCAAAGCACGCGCTCGTTGACTGCACAATATTTATCCGGCGCCTTAGAAATTGAAGTGCCGAAGAGGCGCGCAGCCTTTAATCCCGAAAAACAATTCGTGATCGCAGGAGCAACTGGCAATAATTTGAAAAAAGTGACGATGAAATTGCCCGTCGGTTTATTGACTTGCGTGACGGGTGTTTCTGGCTCAGGTAAATCAACCTTGGTCAACGATACTTTGTACTTAGCGGCTTCACGTCATCTGTATGGTTCGCAAACGGAACCAGCGGCATTTGAAAGTATCAGCGGCCTGGAACATTTTGATAAAGTGATCGCCGTCGATCAAGCACCAATTGGTCGTACACCACGTTCCAATCCAGCGACTTACACCGGTCTATTCACGCCGATTCGCGATTTGTTTGCGACAGTGCCTGTCGCCAAAGAACGCGGTTACAGCGCAGGACGTTTTTCTTTCAATGTCAAAGGCGGACGCTGCGAAGCGTGCCAAGGCGATGGCGTAATCAAGGTCGAAATGCACTTCTTACCCGACGTGTATGTACCGTGCGATGTGTGTCACGGCAAACGCTATAATCGCGAAACTTTGGAAGTGCAATACAAGGGCAAGAACATCAACGAAATCTTGGCGATGACGGTTGAAGATGCGCATGAGTTCTTCAAGCCCGTGCCTTTGATTGCGCGTAAATTGCAAACCCTGTTGGATGTGGGACTCGGTTATATTCGCCTCGGCCAAAGCGCGACTACGCTGTCTGGTGGTGAAGCACAACGCGTAAAATTATCTTTAGAATTATCAAAACGCGATACGGGCCGCACCTTGTATATTTTGGATGAGCCAACGACTGGTTTGCATTTTCACGATATCGCTTTGCTGTTAAAAGTGATACATCGTCTGCGTGATCAAGGCAATACGGTCGTGATCATTGAGCACAATCTGGACGTGATTAAAACCGCAGACTGGATTGTTGATATGGGACCAGAAGGCGGCGCTGGTGGCGGCCGCATTATTGCGAGTGGTACGCCGGAAGATGTGGCGGCAAATGAGTATAGTGTGACGGGGCATTATTTGTTGCCTTTGTTGAAGAAGAAATGATCGCTGTGGTAGGGCGGGTGAAACCCGCGCCGCCAGACCATTAAGCGACTGAGCAGCGCGGGTTTCACCCGCCCTACGAAAGCTGCTTACGCGGAGCGACACAAGAGCGGACACATCTACATAGGAAGAAAACAAACTCTCGCCACACAGGCGCGGACTGAGCGAAGAAAATCTGCAAGAAACTCTGCACCTCTGCTGCAAAGCTTTTGATCAAAAAACATTTTTAATTATTATGAGCATCAAACTAATCGTAGGCCTAGGCAACCCCGGCCCTGAATATGAGCAAACCCGCCACAATGCAGGGTTCTGGCTAGTCGACCAACTCGCTGGCAGCAGCTTGCAACGCGATAAGAATTTCAATGCGCTGGTCGCAAAGACGCGCATTGCAGGTGAAGAAGTTTGGTTGCTGCAACCACAAACTTTTATGAACCGATCGGGGCAATCAGTCGGCGCGATCTGTCGCTTTTATAAAATCTTGCCAGAGCAAGTATTGGTCGTGCATGATGAACTCGACATCGCGCCTGGTCTTACTAAACTCAAAAAAGGCGGCTCGTCCGGTGGACACAACGGCCTTAAAGACATCACGGCAGCACTCGGCACGCAAGACTACTGGCGCATGCGCATAGGCATCGGTCATCCACGCACATTGAACTTACAACAAGGTGTGGCGGACTTTGTTCTGCATAGACCTCGCAAAGAAGAGCAGCCTTTAATCGATGAATCAATTGCGCGTGGTTTAGAGATTATTCCCATGCTAATAAAAGGCGAGTTTGCTGATGCAATGACGAAATTGCATACGATTACCAAGTAATTTTTCAACGAATTTTCATCGAATTGGGGCGTAAAAAAACCCGTCGCTGATCTGACCCCAAAAAGTTGGACAGTTTGTTAGTTAGGCATGTAAGGGCTGATTTCTGTATTGCACAGGACTCAGCCCTTTTAGTTTAAGTTTGATTCTGTCGTGATTATAGTAGCGAATGTATTCTTTGA
>CAUPNA010000050.1:0-25978 GCA_963512475.1 uncultured Undibacterium sp. | reverse complement strand
TGTAGGGCGGGTGCAACCCGCGCCGCCAGCATGTTCAAAATGCCGAGAGGGTAATTAGATACTTGAAAGAAGATTTGAACGATAAATCGTCGAGGTGATTTACAGCGCGGGTTGCACCCGCCCTACATGGCTGACTCCGTTTGCGCTGCGTCTTTACTTAATCAATGCACTCCAAAAAGGCGCGCAAAAAAAGAAAATAGCGATACCAAAACAAATTTTGCTTATCTGGGGAAAATACGATTTGTTGAGTTGTTTTGGATTTTGAAAGGCGAGTGGATTTAAAAGATAGCCAAACATGGCGAACGGCATGAATAGAGTTTGCAAATGATTTAGATCACTACTTTTAAAAGTTAAAACCAGTGACATAAAAATCCACAGACAAGCGAAGCTCATAAATAACACGAACCAGCATTTAGCTTTGAACCCCAAGCTTTTCCAAGCGATGATTTTAAGTGTAGTCAATTCCATGTAGTCCTCTATCAGTGCCTTACGAAAAAATTGCGCCTTGCTGAGTTGATCATGTCAAATGTAAGGCCTGACCCCGCTCGTCCCCAGCATAATACGCCCCGCCTCAAACGCCGCACCTTCAGGATTAAACGCCGACAAACCCGCCGCGATTTGATCTGCATTCGCAAAATCCGGCACCGCCAAATAATCACGAAAAACCAAAGGCGCGATGGGTTTGCCTGCACCATTGGGGCCTCCGATGACGATGATGTGGGGTTGTTGTATGTGTGTTTGAGTTTGGGTTTGTGGACGTAGGGTGGGCACATTGTGCCCACGCGTTACGGTTGTTCAACGAATTACTCAATTAAAACAATCAATTGTTTCTATGTCCGAACTTATCTTCTGCGTGGGAAAAAAAGCGTGCCCGCCCTACATAGCTTACTAGTTCTCTTGTAAAACTGATCGTACCGCGTTTGAGATTTCTGAGACATCATTTTCCGAAACAAGATAGCCTAAAATTAGTAAGAAATGGATCGCGCCCAAAAAAAGAAACAAGTCAGTGGGAAATGCAAGACCTGATATTGTTAGGTACCTAAGGGTTTCGATTGTAGTTATGTAAAAACTCGCCCCTAATAGAATCAAAATAATCAAGCGGATTGATGTCGGAACGTTAAATCTTCCGATAAGGAAGTTGGTGTCATTTTTGAGTACAAATTTTCCAGTAAACCGCGGTTTCATATTTGTCCAGAATGGGATATTAGATGACTCAATCATTACTTTTGTCGCGGAAATGTCGGACGCAAATCTTGGATAAGAACTATTTTTTCGCTTCTCATTTCCAATTTTCTGTTTGAGCATTTCGACCGATTCTTCAAGCTGAAACTTGCTGGGAAATTCCGCATCACTGCTGAGGAAATAGAAACCGTATAGTTTATGGAGCATTTTAATGATTTAAATTATTGTGATCGAGTACTCAAAAAATTTGGAAGCGTAGGGTGGGCACATTGTGCCCACGCGTTACGGTTGTTCAACGAATTACACAATTAGAACAATCAAATTTTTATATGTCTGAATTTATCTTCCGCGTGGGCACAAAAAAGTGCCCACCCTACAGGGCTGACCTCGGCCGTTTCCACAACCGCGATCCCCACATCTCACTACTTTTTTGGGTTGATGAATAATGCGATTGAGCGTACAAAAGCTATGACCCCAATTACTATCGCCACAAAGGCGGTAAAAAAGATGACACGGCCAATATATGGGAATAAATCAATATCAAAGAACTCACGAAAAGCGAGTAACAATAACAACAACGTCGCTATCGTTAACCAACAAAATATAAACAACTTTACCGAAAGCGACTTTTTCATATCAGTATGTGGATCTCAAATCAATGTTGTATTGTTTATTTCAACTATTCCAATCAAGGCTTCCCGAAATAATATGTCGTGCAACGTTGTACCGCACACATCGCTCCATATCCAATCCGAGGCTTCACAGAAATTCCCACAGAAATGTCGTCGTTGTTTTTCTCATCTGAAACACCCTATCCTGTGGTATTAACTACCCCATGACGAACTTACTCCTTCTGAAATACGTCCACCACCTGCGCTTACGTTGCCGTCTGCTCTAAAGTACACACCTGGGCCGGTGGCGATATACGACTTGACATACCAACGAACTTTACCATTAGCTCGTAGGTTGGGCTGCAAAGCCCAACATCACTTTGTAAGCGATAGAATTGTTAGCTTGAGAATCCTCAGCTAAAACTAATAAAGCTTAACTCACTTCCCCCACGAATCCTTCAAAGTAGTAACCCGATTAAACACTGGTTTACCAAGAGAAGAATCCACACGATCAGCCACAAAGTAACCATGGCGTTCAAACTGCAAACGCGTATCCGGTTCCACATTCACCATGCCCGGTTCCACATAAGCACGGATGGTTTCTAAAGACGCGGGGTTCAACAAAGCCATGAAGTCTTTGCCGCCTGCATCTGGGTTGGCATCGGTGAAGAGGCGGTCATACATGCGTACTTCCACTTCCAAAGAATCCGACACGCTGACCCAGTGGATGTTGCCTTTGACTTTGTAGTTAGCGCTGCCTTCTGTGCCGGATTTACTGTCGGCGAAATAGTTGCAATGCACGGCAATCACGTTACCGTTTTCATCTTTGTCGCAGCCTACGCATTCGACTACATAGCCATAACGCAAGCGCACTTTATTGCCTGGGAAGAGGCGGAAGTAGCCTTTGCTTGGTTCTTCCATGAAGTCTTCTTGTTCTATCCACAGTTCTTTGCTGATGGTGAATTCGCGGTTGCCGCGTTCTGGGTGGTGCGGGTGTACTGGTGAAGTACACGCGACCTTTTCACCTTCGGGGAAATTGTCAATGATGAGTTTGAGCGGGCGCAAGACGGCGGTGGCGCGTGGTGCTTTTGGGTCTAGGTCTTCACGCAGGCAGCCTTCTAGCGTGCTGTAGTCGATCCAGCCGTCGGAGCGGGTGACGCCTATGCGTTCGCAGAACAGTTGGATGGCTTCCGGTGTGTAGCCGCGACGACGGATGCCGACGATGGTAGGCATGCGTGGGTCGTCCCAACCGCTGACGATGTTTTGTTCTACGAGTTGGCGCAGCTTGCGTTTGGAGGTGACGACGTAGGTCAAGTTCAAACGTGCGAATTCGTATTGTTGCGGTACCGGTTGTTTGAAGAAACCACCGTCGGCTGCGCGGGCGATGATCCAGTCGTAGAACGGACGGTGATCTTGGAATTCCAACGTACAGATCGAGTGCGTGATCTCTTCGATCGCGTCTTCGAGTGGGTGAGCGTAATCGTACATCGGATAGATGCACCATTTGTCGCCGGTGTTGTGGTGGTGTGCGTGACGAATGCGGTAGATCGCCGGATCGCGCATATTCATGTTGGGTGATGCCATATCGATCTTGGCGCGGACGATGTGCGCACCGTCGGCAAATTCACCAGCCTTCATGCGGCGGAACAAATCTAAAGATTCTGCTACGGCGCGATCGCGGAAAGGCGAGTTCACACCAGGCTTGGAGAAGTCACCACGATTGGCCGCCATGTCTTCGGCGCTTTGGCTATCGACATAGGCGTGGCCTGCTTCGATTAAGTATTCGGCAATCGAGTAGAAAGTGTCGAAGTAATTGCTGGCGTAGTAGAGGTGGCTACCCGCTGGGGTGTTAGTACCGTCGTCCCAATCAAAGCCCAACCATTTGACGCTATCCATGATGGTGTCGACGTATTCTTGGTCTTCTTTTTCTGGATTGGTGTCGTCAAAGCGCAAGTGGCAACGACCTTGGTAGTCGCGGGCTAAACCGAAGTTTAAGCAGATGGATTTGGCGTGGCCGATGTGTAAGTAGCCGTTAGGCTCAGGCGGGAAGCGGGTGATTACGTTCGGTAGGCCATCGCGTGTGTATTTGCCTTCGGCGAGGTCTTTGTCGATGATGGCGCGTAGGAAGTTGGATGAAACTTTGGCTTCGAGGCCGTCAGGCGCTTCGGTTACGTTTACTGAAACAGAAATATTTTTTTTGATATCGTTGCTCATTGCTAAATTCTTTACAAAAAGGATACAAATTGGAAGTAAGTTTAGATTGAATATTGGCAAGCATTTTACCGTAGCGGAGGTGGTTTATGGGGTTTGCCCGCTTTTGTAGGGTTTTATTCGAGGAAAACGTCGGTTTTTGGGTGTTGGTTTGGTGGAAATGGGCTCTGGTTGTAAGGGTATTAGGTTTCTGCCTGCTAGGCCGATAGAACCCTCCCTTTCAAGGGGAGGGCATGGTGGGGATGGGTTTCTTTATTATGTGCAAGGCTATTTCCCAGCCTTAACCCATCCCCATCCCAGCCTTCCCCTTGAAGGGGAAGGAGTGTTCTGGTTCTAAATAGCTGTTTAGTATCGTAGGGAGGGTGCAACCCGCGCCGCCAGAACATTGGGCACTTGAGCAGCGCGGGTTGCAACCGCCCTACAAGACTGGGCTCCTGCCTACGAGGCGGATAGAACCCTCCCTTTTAAGGGGAGGGCAGGGTGGGGATGGGTTTCTGTTGGACGTGCAAAACCGATTTCCTGCCTCAACCCATCCCCATCCCAGCCTTCCCCTTGAAGGGGAAGGAGTGTTCTGGTTCTAAATAGCTGTTTAGTATCGTAGGGCGGGTGAAACCCGCGCCGTGAGACCATCGAGCACTTGAGCAGTGTGGCTTGCACCCGTCCGACGAGGCTACGAGGTTCGAAATTTTATCGGAAATAGAAATGCTAAATGAACTGATAGAACCCTCCCTTTCAAGGGGAGGGCAGGGTGGGGATGGGTTTCTGTTGGACGTGCAAAGCCGTTTTCCTGCCTCAACCCATCCCCATCCCAGCCTTTCCCTTGAAGGGGAAGGAGTGTTCTGGTTCTAAATAGAGGTTTAGTATCGTAGGGCGGGCGAAACCCGCGCCGCCAGAACATTGAGCACTTGAGCAGTGTGGCTTGCACCTGCCCTACGAAAAAGCGCTCGAATAAAGCGGTCGTTTATGGTTCCGTGCAGCTTTTGTGCATGCAACTACCGGGCTTATTTGGTGCGATGACGAGCCCGGCTGCCCAGAGTTTTTTCTTGCTGGCTTGATAGTGGTGGGCGCAAAAGTAGATCATTTTTTCTGTGTCATTGTCCCAAACATATTCCTTGTAGCGTATGCCTTCTTCGCCGCCATCAAATGGGCCGTAGGGCTTGCCGTAGGTTTTAGTAAGTTGTTTAAGCAGTGGTTCACAGGCGGGATTAGTGTTGAATGAGTTACGGTGAAATGCATCCGATTTGCGGGTTTCGAATTGATACTCAAAAAGTAGCTGTAAACGGGTCGCTTGTTTGTTTTGAATCGTGTAGTTGGCGCTGGTGACGCCGTCTTTGACGTCGCGTTTATCGACCGTGATGTAGGTGCTTCGCTCCTGATCGTCGACGACAGAATGGGGGTAGTTGGCTTTCATTTCGGCGGTGCTGCTGTTCAGCCGCAGTCCGCCCAGACTTAGAGCTTTGGTTTGTGCGAATGCTAAATTACCTGTCAGGATAGGCATGGATAGCAAGCAGATCAGACTTAGGATTTTTTTCATTGTGATATCTAGCCACTTTATTTGAAGATGGATGTTGTGAGTGTGTTTGCTAACTTCTGAATACGGCGGGCAGGGCATCTTTCAGCCTTACTTGAACTTTAATACTTTATTGTAATCGAAGCAGACACTGTAAAATGCCAGTTTTTTTGCTGGTTACACCTGCAACACTGGTTCGTTGAAAGATGAGAAGTTTATGTTGAAGAAGATAGTTATTGCCTTGAGTTTGTGCTTTGCCAGCGTCGCTGCGCAGGCACAAATCGAAACGCAGACACAGGTACAGACGCAGAGTAAGTTGACTATACCTCGTGCCAAGTCGCCGCCGCTGTTGCGTGATTATGTGCGTGGTGTGCCTGCTGACGCTGGTTTTGCGATCAATGAATTTACCCAGCGTTCGCCCAGCGATGGTAATCCTGCAACGCAAGCAACCACCGCTTATTTGTCGTATGACGATACGCATTTTTATGCCATGTTTGTGGCGAAAGATGATCCGTCATTGATACGTGCGCGCATTGCTAAGCGTGAGGATTTTGAAGGTGACGATTTTACGGTGTTGGAGTTGGATACGTTTCATGACAAGCGCCGTTCATTTATCTTTTTTGTGAATCCGTATGGCGTGCAGTTGGATTCTAGACGTACCGAGGGGCTGGATCCTGATAATAATTTTGATACACAATGGGAGTCAGAGGGTGAGTTGACCAGCGATGGTTATGTGACGCGTTTGGCGATTCCTTTAAAGAGTTTGCGTTTTAAAAATACCGATGTGCAAACCTGGGGTGTGGCAGTGGGTCGCGTGATCTCCCGTTTGAATGAAGAATCTTTTTGGCCGCCTATCAGTAGAAAAATTGCAGGCTTTGTGCCGCAAATGGCGAGCATGACCATCCCAGAGAAATTGAGTGCAGGTCGTAATGCGCAAATCAATCCTTTTGTGTTTTTGGGGAATTCGCGTTTGCTCAATACTGATGATCATAGCCGTCCAGTCTGGCAGCAAGATAATAAAGTCCAGGCGGGCCTTGATGCAAAATGGGTACTTGGTGATGCGACTGCGATCGATCTGACCTTGAAACCTGATTTCAGTGAGGTGGAATCGGATGAGCCACAAATCGTGGTGGGCAAACGCTATGAAGTTTTGTTCCCAGAAAAGCGCCCGTTCTTTTTAGAGAACGCGAGTTTCTTTCATACGCCGAATCCGCTCTTCTTTTCGCGTCGTATCAGTCAACCTAATGCAGGTTTGCGGGTCACAGGCCGCGCTGAGAATTGGGCTTATGGTGGTTTATTAATTGACGATCAGGCTGCAGGTGAAGATCAGGATCTAAACAAAGCCAATGCGCACATCGCTATGGCGCGTGTACAAAACGATGTTACGCACGATGTGAGTCTGGGCGTATTAGCGACCAATCGACGTGTTTCCGGTGAACGCACTGCCTTGGCTGAACGCGATTCGGTTCTTAGCTTTGATGGTCGCTATCAATGGGATGAGAACTGGATTTTTCAAAGTCAATTGGCGCGTAGTCAAAGCCAGACTAGGATCGATAACCGGGATCAACAACTCAGCGGACATTTGAATTACATTGAAGCCAAACACCAAGGCAAACATTTAGAATTGTTGACGAAGTATTTGGATGTTAGTGCGAATTTTGCGACTAGTCTGGCGTTCTTGCCGCGCACCGATGTTAAGCAAGTCCAGCAAGAGGCTAAGTACGTATGGCACTTGGAGGGCTATCAGCATTTACAAAGAGTTGGCGCTGTATTTAATGGTGAAGTGGCACGCAATCAGGATGGGCAGTTGCAAGATTGGTCGGTAAATACCGGTATGTTCGCTGATTTCAGTCGTAATTCTTGGTTTGAGATGTTTTCACGTCGTGGTTTTGAAAACTATGCAGGTCGTGATTATCGCAAACAAGGCTGGATGTTGGATGCCGGTAGTAGTTGGTGGAATTGGTTGAGTGTGATGACGCAAGTGGGGGTGATGGACAGCATCAATTACACGCCAGCTGACGGTGTATCGGCACTCATGGGGAAAGGCCGCAATGTCGAATTGACGGTGACGTTTAAGCCACACCCACAATGGCGTCTGGAGGAAAAAGTTTTGTGGAATGATTTGCGAACGCCATCTAATTCTAGCGGCGAGACCTCGTTGGTGTACCGCAATTTGATGTTGCGTTCAAAGTTGAGCTATCAACACAATCGCTTTTTGGGACTGCGTTTGATTGCGGATTATCATATGTTGGACAGTAATTCACGCTTGAGTACGCTGCAATCTGGTAAGCAATTTAATACAGATTTTCAGCTTAGTTATTTGCTGAGTCCGGGTACCAGTCTCATCGCCGGTTATGGCAACCGTCAAGAGAATCTGGCATTAATTGGTAATCCTACGTATTTGCAGCGCACAGAAGATTTGAATCTACGTACGGGGCGTCGGGCATTTATCAAGCTGAATTATTTGTATCAGCTGTAGTCGACGGGGATGGTTTGATTTCCATGGTTTGATCTCGGCGCGTTGATTTCGCGCCTTGATTATGCAATTCGCGACAAATTATGATGTATTCGTCGCTTCCTATCTTTCAATGCGTGGGAAGTCGGCAAAATGGGCAAACGTATCAACAAATTTGTCGAAAGAAATTTATGAATGTCTTATTGCTCGCTTATCTTCATCATGTTTTAGCTTTTACGTTGATGGCTGTTTTGGTGCTCGAATGGGTACTCATTCGACAGGAATTGAATTTTGGCATTGCCAAGGCAATCCGAATTGCAGATGCAATCTATGGCGCCAGTGCCGGTGGCATTATTTTGATCGGTAGCTTACGCGTGATGTGGTTTGAAAAAGGCGCTGATTACTATCTGCATAGTCAAGCGTTCTGGTGGAAAATGGCGATTTTTGCTGTGATAGGTATTTTGTCCATTTATCCAACCATCGTGTTTGCTCGCTGGGGGAAAACCATGCGAGCTGGCAGCACGCCCGTGCTCACAACAAGTCAGCTAAGTCGTTTGAAAACGATTTTGAATACTGAATTGTTGTGCATTGCTACGTTACCCTTGTTTGCCTATGCGATGGCGCATGGCGTGTTTTAGTCGTATTAGGCTTGGTGCATGATCGTTCTTGGATCAAGCCGTCAACAACATCTCCACATGCGCAATATCATCTTCCAGATACATATCGGATACGGTGACAAAGCCAAACGATTGGTAGAATTTTTCCAGATACTGCTGCGCACCGATGCGAATCGCGTGAGAGGGATGTTGCGCTAAACAGGCGGCGACACCGCGTGTCAGTAATTCCTTGCCTATGCCTGTACCACGGGCGAACTGACTGGTGATGACGCGACCCAGTGACGCCTCTGGATATTTTAAACCCGGAGGCACGATGCGTAAGTAGGCGGCGGCTTGTTGATCTTCGCTCCATGCGATTAAATGCAGAGAGTCTTGATCGGCATCATCCATGTCCAGATACGGACAATTTTGTTCAACGACAAAAACCGCTGAGCGGGCGCGTAAGATGGCATACAGTTGTTCGACTTTGAGCTCTTGAAAGCGGCACAGTTGCCAGGTGATGTTTTGCATAAATTCTCTTCGTTATCATCTTCTTGTAAATGAGTAACAGCATTTTACATTTGCTTGAACAAATGCGCATAGACGCGACTGACTTGCAGTTTTTGTGTGCTGCCTTTCAGATGTAGGCTGAGCTTGCCGGTCTCATCACGGTTGGCGTATTGCAGATGCTGCGTGTTGACGATATAGCTGCGGTGGATTTGCCAGAATAACTGTTGATCAAGCTGTGGCAATAATTCACGCAGACTCATACGAATCAAACTAGCCTGATCTGCGGTCACGACATTGATGTATTTATCGGTCGCTTCAAAATACAATACGTCCGCAATCGGTATCATACGTATCTGATTGCCGACGGCGGCGCGTATCATGCTTAGTCGTTCAGTGGCGGGATTGCTTAAACCCGCGAGTGCAGGATTGAGTTTCCCCAATTGCGCGATCATGCGTTCCAACTCAGAAGGACGCTCTTGCTTGTCTTCCAATTTTGCTTGCAAACGTTGCACTGTCTTGGCAACGCGCACATCGCTGATCGGCTTCAATACATAGTCGGTGGCTTGATGTTCAAATGCCTCGATCGCAAATTCATCATAGGCAGTGACAAAGACGATGAGTGGAAATGGCTTTTCACTCGGCCATTCCTCGGCTAATTCTTCAGCTACTTCCAGTCCAGTTTTACCTGGCATTTTGATGTCGAGAAAAATAACTTCTGGAAAAATTCTAAGGGCCTCATTGACGGCTTCGACCCCATTGGCGGCGACAAAAGCGATGTCTAGTTCTGGCCATAATTTCTCTAAGGTTTTGACCAGAGTTAAGGAAAGAATTTCTTCGTCTTCGGCAATCAGGGCGCGTATTTTTTGCATGATGAGGTCGTAAAATAGTTTTTAAAGTGCGGGTAATTTTATACTTGAGCTTCCTGCAGCGGTATTGGCAACGCAAAGGGTAACAGCAGTTGTGCGACCACCCCGCATGGCTGGTTGTCGCGTAGCTGCAGGCTGGCATCTGGTCCATACAGAGCGAGTATGCGTTCGCGTACATTGGCATTGCCGACATGGCTGCGGTTGTCAGCGCTGACATAGTTTTCGTCATAATCGATGGGTAAACCGAGGCCGGTGTCGATAACGAGAATCTGCAAAGTTTGCGCTTTCATTTTGGCACTGACATGGATGCTGCCACCTTCCATTTTCGGTTCAACACCGTGCTTGATCGCGTTTTCTACCAGTGGCTGCAACAACATAGGCGCGATTTCTTGAGTCTCTAATTCAGGCGGTAAATCTGAGCTGTAACTGAGTCGCTTGCCCATGCGGATTGCCAGCAATTCGAGATACGAATTCATCAATTCAAACTCGTGCTTGAGTGTGGTTTTTTGGGTGCGGGAAGAATCCAGACTGGCACGTAAATAACGTATCAATTGTTCCAACATATGCTGTGCACGAGCTGTATCAATCGCGATCAGACCTTGCAGATTGGCTAGGGTGTTGAACAGCATGTGCGGCTCTATCTGGGCTTGTAGCAATTGTAGTTGTGCTTGCATCGCTTGTTTTTCGATGGCGGCAGTGCGTGCTTTTTCTTTCTCTTGTTCAGCCTGCATTTCTGCCAGTTTGGATTGATTCCAAAAAAAGACCCCGGCAAACAGGCTGATGAAGACGCACATGATGACAATCGGCAGATTACCCCGATTCATGATGGCAAAAAAACTCGGTATTTTCTGACCATAGATCATCATGCCAGTGGCACCGCCAAGGTAATAGCCTATCGGTGCTGCGGCAGCGCACATGAGCAAAAAACTAGGACGATGTGGTTTGTTATTGCGCCAGATGATCCAACGCATAAAGCCAATGGTCAGGTTAATGGACGTGCCGATTAACATGGAAAACACCCAGTTCATACTGAAACTCGGCCCTGTCTTCATCATTAGCGTCAGGAACACCGCAATAGCGGTGTTGATAGCGACGAGTTGTGCGATACCAACGAGTATGCGAACAAGACGCGGCTGGTCTCGTCCCCAGAATTTTTTTATGATCATGTCAAATTGAATGTGAGTTTTAATGCCCGACTAATTAAGCGAGATTATTTGCTTTGAACGAGTCAGATCTGTATTGCTAAGTATAAAGCTTAGCTCAGAATTCTAGTCGGAAAAATTGGCTTGCGACCAAGTAGGGCATTTGCGACGCGAGAGTCGTCTAAACAGGCGTGATCGGAATGAGACAGAGTGACTATTCGGGGTATGCCGTGCAGGGTGCACATGGCACACCCTGCAATTATTTCATTGAGCAATTACTTGTACTGCGGTCCAGTCAACAAGAACCCACCACCTTGATAAATCGTCGTGATGTCGTCTTTTTCGGGATAGTCAGCGCTATCTGGGAACTTGTGGGCGAATTGACTTGAGCTATCTTTTGCCTTGTACCCCAGGTGGCTAGCGAGGCGATTATCCCACCAACTCGCTGCATTGTCGGAGGCACCAAAAGCAATCGTGTGTCCTACGCGTGGCGTGAATAAACAGCAGCGCAGCATTTCGACTAAATCGTCATAGCTAAAATATGTCACCATCATGCGTTTGTTGATCGGCTCTGGGAAGGAGGAGCCTATCCGCAGACACACGGTTTCTATGCCAAAACGGTCGTAATAATAGCGCGATAAATCTTCGCCGAAACATTTGCTAATGCCATACATGCCGTCTGGGCGACGTGGATCATTGGCGTCAATATAGTCAGTGGTTTTATAAAAACCTACCGTATGGTTGGAGCTGGCAAACACCACGCGCTTTACGCCTGCTTTGTGCACGGCTTCGTAGACATTGTAGGTACCTTGAATATTCGCCAGCATGATTGCTTCGAAATTATTCTCAGTCGAGATACCGCCAAAATGCAGAACCGCATCAACACCTTCCATCAAGGCATGGACAGCGGCTTTGTCAGATAGATCGCATTGCACGACTTCTTCACCTTCTTTGGCCGGACTCATATCGCAGATGTCACTCAGGCGAACTATATTCGCCCACGGCTTGATGCGCTCACGCAGAATCCGCCCTAAGCCGCCAGCGGCACCGGTTAATAGAATGCGATTGAACGCTTTATCTGATGGTTTGGTTGTTGTCATGAAGATTCTCTTTAACTTAAATAAATAGCTGTATTACGTTAATTGTTAATCAATGAATTAGGTGATTGGGGCAGGATTGAACAAGACCAGTGCATTGTGCAGTTTCCAGTATTCTGCCCAGGTTTTCTTGCCGCTCGCGACCTCAAGTAAGAAATGGAATAGCTCCCAGCCTAATTCTTCTATGCTCGCTTCGCCACTGGCAATGCGTCCGGCGTTGATGTCCATCAAGTCATGCCAGCGACGAGCCAAATCATTGCGAGTCGCGACCTTGATCACGGGTACGGCGGCTAAGCCATAGGGCGTGCCACGACCGGTCGTGAACACATGCAGATTCATCCCCGCTGCCATTTGCAAAGTACCACAAATAAAATCGCTGGCGGGTGTAGCTGCGTAGATCAAGCCTTTTTGCGTTAGCTTTTCGCCGGGTGCAAGTACGCCTGTAATTGCACTGCTACCAGACTTGACGATAGAACCCATAGCCTTTTCGACGATATTCGACAAGCCACCTTTCTTATTGCCGGGCGTCGTGTTCGCGCTGCGATCTACGCCACCGCGCTTTAAGTAATTGTCGTACCAATCCATTTCACGGATCATTGCTTCGGCAATCGCGGGTGTGGCTGCGCGCGAGGTTAATTGGTCTATACCATCGCGTACTTCGGTGACTTCAGAGAACATCACGGTAGCGCCAGCGCGTACTAAAAGATCTGTCGCAAAGCCGACGGCTGGATTGGCAGTTACGCCAGAGAACGCATCACTGCCGCCACATTGCACACCGACTACCAGCTCAGACGCAGGGCAAGTTTCGCGCTGACGTTGATTTAAGCGTGTTAAATGTTTCTCTGCAGTTTGCAAGATAGAGGTAATCATGCTTTGAAAGCCAACATGTCCGGCATCTTGCAAGCAAACCACATCAGGCTCTTGTTGATTTTGAATTGGTATAGTCGCCTTGGGGAACAAACGTGTCGGTTGTAATTTTTCGCAACCAAGACTAACGACCATGGTCTGACCACCGAAGTTGGGATTCAGGCTGATATTGCGCACGGTGCGGATAGGGATTATGGCATCGGGCGCGTCAATTGCGACGCCGCAGCCGTAAGTGTGTTCTAGTCCGACTACATCGTCGACATTCGGAAACTTTGGCAGTAATTCTTCTTTGATACGTTTGACCGCGTACTCCACTACGCCAGCGACACATTGCACGGTGGTCGTGATCGCCAGAATATTGCGTGTGCCCACGCTGCCATCTGGATTGCGGAATCCTTGAAATGTATAGCCTTCCAATGCCGGTAAATCCGGTGCTTTGCGAGTAGCAATCGGGAGGTTTTCAAGTTCGCGTGCGGGCGGCAATTGCACTAAGGCTTCTTGAATCCAGGTGCCAGCCGGAATGTCTTGCTGCGCGTAACCGATGGTGACGTTGTAGCGCGTGATTGCACCGCCTTGGGCGATATCAATGAGTGCGACCTTGTGACCTTGTGGAACTGCTTCCAAGAGCGTCAAACCATCCGCGAATTGGGCACCAGCGGGTAAGCCGCCATCATTGACGACGATGGCGACGTTGTCATGCTCATGCATGCGTATATATAAAGCGGTGAGGGCGCTTGATGTGCTTGTCGTATCGTTTGCCATTTTCTTCCTCTCGTTCTGTTTCTTTATTTTTATTTGCCTTTACTTCACCAGCCACTAATATCCAATTGAGTAAAACTGGACTGACCAGTTTTGCCTCATTGTTTCGTGCACTTACTGATTTTCAGTTGTGCCGAATTTTAGCTGGCGTTTCTTCTCTTTTACCGCAGCTCATCAAAACATCTTAGAGCTATTTCTTGGTGAATTTTCTGGCTATTCAGAAAGAGATGAGCGCTTAGGCACATCTATTTCATCCCTATTTTGGGCTTTTATATGTGGCGAGTATGCCACCAAAAAAAATATTTGGCTAGTCCACATTGCTAAATTGGTCTAACCACATTAGAATGGCCTTACCAAATGCTGCAAATTAGCGACAGATCAGAAGAAAAAGATTAAGAAGAAGATTGAGAAAGCCTGAGCGCAATGACTAAAAAAGCCCACCCGGCCAATGAACATGAGCCGCGACTATATCGAGTTGTGGCAGATCGCATATTGGCACTCATACAAGATGAGGATATCGCTGCTGGTGAGCGACTGCCTTCGGAGCGGGATCTGGCGAGTAAGTTGAGTGTGAGTCGAGCCTCATTGCGTGAAGCGGTATTGGCACTGGAATTAGGCGGCGTCTTAGAAGTACGTGGCGGTTCAGGTGTGTATCTATGTGAAAAAAAAGTAGAAGAAGATATTCCTGAAGTCGGACCTGGTCCATTTGAAGTTTTATCAGCACGCAGATTGATCGAAGCAGAAGTGGCGGCGATCGCAGCAAGGGTAGCCACCGATGCTTCAATCGATGCGATTTTGAAAGCGGTGTTGGCGATGGAAAAGCATCACGAACACTATGCGAGTAATGAGAATGCAGATCGTGACTTTCATCTGGCGATAGCGCGTGCCACGGGCAATAGTGCTTTGGTAGGCACGATGGAATATCTGTGGAATCAGCGTGGTCGTTTATGGCATCGCTTAAAAGAGCATTTTCAAACCGAAGAATTGCGTCAGTTAACCTTAACCGATCATCGCAATATCTTAGAAGCGATTGTTGCCCACGATCCAGCCGCTGCGCGCAGAGCGATGCGCGCACATCTGGAGCGGGTAACAAGAACTTTTTCTCGTGGCTGAGCAGATGGCTGTTTTTTTACCAGCCGAATCTGGGTATATGTTCACGGCTGAAACATCAGAAATAACAAAAATTAGCAGTATGAAGTTGAGTAAATTGACCGGTTCAGACCTCGGCTCAGGCATCGCCTGACCCTCGTTGTGACGGCATCGGGTACGCGAGGTATTCCGACAAAGATCTTAAGTCCCGCAGTGCTAGGACTTTAATTTAAAAATGAGCAGGAGACAATAATGCAAAATAGTAGAAAATCTCAGATGAAGCAATTGACCTTATCCGCCATCACCGTGGCTGTATTGGGTCTGATGCAACAAGCTTCAGCCCAAGAACCCATGCGCGTAGAAGTAACAGGCTCTTCCATCAAGCGTCTGGCGAGTGAAGCCTCACTGCCGATCACAGCAGTGTCAGGCGATGAAATGGAAAAGCGTGGTATGACCACGCTAGCTGATTTGATGATGGCACTGCCACAGTCAAATTCTTTAGCGCCTTCAAATGCTGGCTCCGGTACTAATATCAATCTGCGCGGACTGGGTGTGAATCGCACTTTGGTGTTATTGAATGGACGTCGTCTCGCGAATGAAGCGATTGCCGACGGTTATGCCAATCTGGACGTGATTCCTATGAGTGCGATCGCACGCGTAGAAATTTTGAATGACGGCGCGTCTTCGATTTATGGTTCTGATGCGATTGGCGGCGTAGTTAACTTCATCACTAAGCGTGACTATCAAGGTGTGGCAATTACTGCGCAAACCTTGCAACCTCAACGCGATGGCGGCGGTGATGAAAAACGTTTTAGTTTTATCGCTGGTGCGGGTGATTTGCAAAAAGATGGTTGGAATGTGTACGCCACTTTAGATGGTCTGCGTCGTAGTCGTTTAGCAGCATCGGATCGCGCGGAATTGACCTCGGTTGACTTGTTGACCAGCATAGGTCGTGCACCCTCTTTGGTGAGTGGTGGTTTCGCGACACCAGCAAACTTCACGATTCCAAGTAACAAGAGTTTTGCGGCAGCGAATCCCTACTACGGATCATCCTGTTTGGCACCGTATTCGATACAAGGTGGAAAAAATACCTGCGTAATCGACAACAGCACTTATAACACTGCGATTTATGGTCGCGAGCAGTTAACTTTCTTTGCCAAAGCGACTAAGAAAATCAGCGAAGACCATACTTTCTCAGTCGATTATTCACGAGGTGAGGCTGAAATTTTTGGTACAAAAATACCGACCACGAGTTTGGCTGCTAATGGTGTCACAGCATTATTGCCGTCCACCAGTAAATGGTATCCAGGTGGAAGTGGTGGCGTGCCAGCGGTCGCAGGTGTGACGGGCGCACCGTTGTTGGTGACATGGAGTGTAGGCGAAGCAGGTATGTACATCACCCGCGACGTGCAAACGAATCAACGTCTGAACTTTACCGGCGAAGGTGAGATCGGCGGTTGGGACTACAAAGCAGGTTTAGTGATTGGTATTAGTGACCGCGTCGGCTATTTGCATGCTGGCTCTTTGGATGGACCGAAGTTATTGACCGGTATCTCTAATGGCACTTTGAATCCTTTTGGTTTGCAAGATGCAACAGGTAAAGCTTACTTGGATAGTATTGCTTTGAACGGGCAAAAGTTGCGCGTATCTAAAAGTACTTTCACAGGGCTCGAATTTACTATGAATAAGCCGATCCTGAAATTGGCGGCGGGTGAAGTTGGCTTGGCATTGGGTGCTGACTTCCATCGTGACACAACGGAAGACGTGAAAACTGATCTCGGTTTGCTCGCAACTTATGCAGCATCTTCGCCATCACGTGGTCAGGGTGCGCGCAATATCGCTGCCTTGTTTGCTGAATTGGACATTCCTGTCAGTAAAGAATTGAACGTCAATCTGGCGGTACGTGATGATCATTTTAGTGATTTCGGTAACACGATTAATCCTAAGGCGAGCTTCCGTTATCAGCCCAATTCAACGATTATGTTCCGTGGCTCAGCGAATACGGGTTTCCGTGCGCCGACTTTGTTTGATCGCTATGGCTATCGTCTGCCGGGTGCGACGACTACGACTGCCGCAGCATGGGATGATCCATTGCAATGTCCAAGTGCAACGCCAGCCATTGCTAATACGGGTAAACCTTTACCCGGTTTGGTTGCTGCGACAGTCTGTAATGTGAAGTTACCAAGACAAACAGGTAGCAATGCGGAACTGGTTCCAGAAACTTCAGTCGGCGGTACTTTAGGTATGGTCATTGAGCCGATGAAGAATTTGACGGTGTCCTTCGATTACTGGCGCGTCAACATGGATAAAATGTTAGCCAATTTGCCGGAGCAAGTTTACTTCACAGATCCAACTAAGTATGCCAATTTATTTATCCGTGATGAAACAGGTAAACTGCTTTACATCAAAAACACCACGATGAATTTGGGCGGGCAAAAAGCGGCAGGTATCGACGTTGCGACTAACTATGCTTTCCCGACTTCAGATATGGGTACTTTCAAATTACAATTGAATGGTACTTACCTCACACAGTTCGATAATCAGTTAGAAAAAGGCGGTGATTTTGTCTCCAATATTGGTCGCTTTGGTCTCGCCAGCAATGGTACGACAAGCAGCTTGCCAATTATTACTTTCCGTTGGAAGCATAACCTCGCATTGTCGTGGTCGAAAGGTGATTGGAACACCCAATTGACGCAGAACTACAATACAGGTTACCACGATCAAAATCTGGTTGCTGCACAATACTATCGTGATATCAAACCTTACACCGTGTATAACTTCACGATGACTTATAAGGGCTTCAAAAATATCACGATTGTGCTCGGTGTCAACAATCTGTTTGATGTCAATCCTCCAGTGACGAATCACAGTGGCTATACCGGTTATTTGAGCAGTGCGGCTAGTCCTCTTGGTCGTGCATTCAATACTCGTTTTACCTACACGTTCTAAGCATGATGCTGTTCAAGTCTGATGAATTTTATATCAGATGAATGTCCATCAAAGTTCCTTCTCCCGAAGATGGGAGAAGGCTAGGTTGAGGGTGGTGACTATTTTGTAGGGCGGGTGCAACCCGCGCTGCTCAGGTGCTCGATGGCTTGGCGGCGCGGGTTGCACCCGCCCTACAATGTGACACCCTTATTTAGTTTCAAAAAATAAGTGAAATGCTATGAATAAGTTGCCTCTTGCAAGGATTTTGACTTACGTCTCTCTCGCTCTCATTTCTTTGCTTTTATGTTCACAAAACGCCATTGCCGAAATCAATAAAGTACGCGTGATCTTGGTCGGTGATTCGACCATGGCGACTAAGAGCGGCTATGGCGACGCATTGTGTCAGCGCTTTCAGCCCAATGTGGAATGCATCAATCTGGCGCGTGGTGGTCGTAGTTCAGGCAGCTTCCGTGCCGAAGGTTTGTGGGACAAGGTGCAAGAGCTCTTGCGTCAACCAGAAAGCGCGACGACTACAAGTTATGTACTGATCCAATTTGGACATAACGATCAACCAGGTAAGCCAGGCCGTTCCACGGATCTGGTGACGGAATTTCCTATAAATATGGCGCGCTACGTCGCTGAAGTGAAAGCTTTGAATGCTGTACCCGTACTAGTCACACCGCTAACACGACGCAGTTTTAAAGAGGGCGTGTTAGAAAATAACTTAAAGCCTTGGGCCGATGCGATTGAAAAAGTAGCGCTCGAAACTAAGACGATCTTATTGCCCTTAAACGCAGAAAGCCATGCGGCGGTGCAAGCGATGGGTGAGACGGAGGCGGATACGCTTGCCGTGGCACCACCACCGAAGGTCGAATCAAAGCCGGAAGTCACTGCAACAAGGGTTACAACCAATACGACAACAACAGACATCGCCAAATTAGAGCCACAAGGCGCGGCTAACTCGGCATTTGATCGCACGCATGTCGGTGTTAAAGGGGCGGCATTCTTTGCAAATATGGTGGAACAAGAATTGAAGCAGCTCGTGCCAGCCATGCGATCTGTCTTTAAAGCGGAGGGCGCACAATGAAACTCATCAATAAGCATTTTAAATATTCAATGCTGGTCTGTTTTAGCGCCAGTTTATCAATGGTAGTCGCGCTTCCCGCTTCTGCACAAGACAGTCGCCAAGTCAGCGAACCACGCGTTCCTGCCGTCTGTACCATCTTAACTGCCAGCCATACGCAGGCAGAGCATGGCAAAGCATTTGACGCACAACGTATTCAGGCCGCGTTGGATAGCTGTCCACAAGGGCAGGCGGTGCAACTTGCTGCGAATAATGAAAAGGACAGTTTTCAGTCTGGCCCTTTGCGCGTTCCAAGTGGCGTGAGTCTTTTAGTTGATCGTGACGCGATTTTGTATGCAAGCAATGATGCGGCACTTTACGATAAAGGTACTCAGACTTGTGGTGTGAATGCTGAGAAGGGACGTACTTGTAAACCATTCATTACGATAGAAAATGCACGTGGTAGTGGCATCTACGGTACCGGTGTGATTGATGGTCAGGGCGGGCAAACCGTCGTCGGCAAAACTGAAAGCTGGTGGCAGATGGCCCGTCGTGCTCAGAAGGAAAAGAACGAACACAATGTGCCACGTTTCATCGAAGTGATTCGATCTGAAGACATCACTTTTTATCAGATTACTTTACGCAATTCGCCGAACTTTCATCTGACCTTAAATCGCGTCGATGGTTTTACCGCTTGGGGTGTGAAAATTGATACACCATCAGATGCCAGAAATACCGATGGTATTGATCCTATTTCCTCGCGCAACATCACCATCGCGCATAGTTATATCCGGACTGGTGACGACAATATCGCAATCAAAGGCGGTAATAATGGACCGACTGAAAATGTGTCGGTCTTACATAATCATTTCTACAGTGGTCACGGCATGTCTATTGGTAGTGAAACCAATGGCGGCGTGCGGCGTATTCTTGTTAAAGATTTGAGTCTGGATGGGACGACTTCAGGTTTGCGAATTAAGAGCGATGTGTCACGCGGTGGTGTGGTAGAGCAAGTACGTTATGAGGATGTCTGTATACGCAACAGCAAGCGCCCAATTGATTTGGATACACGCTACGGAAAGAACGCTATTGGCGATAAAATTCCTCAGTATCGCGATATCGTTTTAGAGCGCGTTAGCAGTTTGACGCCGGGACAAATTATCGTTCGTGGTTATGATGCGGCACATCCAATAGCGGTTCAGTTCAAACAAGTTGCGATTGCACCGCTGTCGCCCCAGACACTGCAGTTTGCGAATGTCGAGATCGATCAGCAGACCACTAAGATCGCAGAAACAGCGACCGAATTACGTTGGACTGCGCCAGCGTCGCCTGCGTTGATTGATTGTCAGGCTAAGTTTGTCGCCTTCCCAGTGATTGCACCAGTTAATTTCAGACCTCAGCTAAACGCGGAGCAAGCAAAATACTATTCTATCGAACAAGCGCTGCGTACTACTGGTGCAGCGGGCAAGGAAGTGATTGATCCTTGGAACCCTCTAAGTGATGACTTAGTTAATAAGGCAAATTTGCCTGTTGATTATATCGTCGATGCGAAAGCGCCTGCCGATGGTAAAACCCGTTTTGCCACAGTGCAGGCCGCGATCAATCAGGCTTTACTAGATGGACGAAAATTAGTAGCAGAAAAAACGGTAAAACCTCGCTTATATATCTTAGTTCAACCTGGTACTTACAACGAACTCATGTATGTTCCAGAGACCGCTTTGCCAATCACTCTTTATTCGAATGAAAACGACGCACGGAAAACAAAAATATCAGCCAGCGTCCACGCCGCCTTGTTAGGTAGCGTGTACACCGAGCGTTTTGGCTTGCAGTTTGCGAAAACCGATAGTGCGATTCAAGCGATGTATCAATCACTAAAAGATCGGCCTGTGGTGGGCACCAGTGGTACTGGCATTGCCTGGATCAAAGGCGATAGTTTTCAGGCGAAGAACATCACATTTGAAAACGCCTATAACAAAGACAAAGTGGATTTGAAGGCTGAATGTCCCAATACGAGTTGTGGTACGACCGCCGGTACAGCGCCTGTCGTCGTGGTGCAGCATCAGGCAGTGGCATTAATGGTCGATGGTGCAGATAAAGTGCAGTTTGAAAATATTCGTGTACATGGTTTTCAAGACACCTTATTTTTAAAATCACGCGCAATTGCGCATACCTCACGTAGTTTTTTTCATCGTTCGTATGTTGAAGGTAACGTGGACTTTATCTTTGGCGATACGACCGCCTATTTCTATCGTTCAGAAATTAAATCATTGGGCGATCGCACTACCTCCTATGTCACAGCGCCGAATACCAATGTTAAGACGCCCTATGGTTTCGTTTTTAACGAATGCAACTTCACCCATGATCGTAGCGTCAACGCCTTAGCTGGAAAATTCTATCTGGGTCGTCAATGGTTTCACACACAAAAATGCACGCCTTATGCAGGCATTAATATTCCAGGTTACAGCTGCACCTTGGCCGAGACTGATAGCTATCAAGCACCGCGTGGCACGATCTCTAGAAATGTTTTAGAAACTGTGGGTAAGACGGTGATTTTGAATTCTAAAATTGGGGCGCATATTCAAAGACATCATCCTTGGGCGGATTGGAATAGAAAAAGTGTGCTGGCATTTCGCCCAGCGCAATTTGCGATTGCTGACTACTGGCGCAATCTGATCGAGGCTGGCATTGATCCAGTCAAGCAACTTGGCTATGTCTCGCCTGAACAACTGGCGACCGGAAGTGCGGCTGTCTTCCTTGCTGAATATAACAACACGCAAGAATAAAAAAGATGGAGTGCGATTAAAGTAATTTGCGTACGGCGCACCCTACGGTCAGTCAAACTTTAGTGTAACAACAGAGACGAAAGCAATACGATGTCAGATAAAACAAAGAATCAATCGAACTTATCCAAGACGACTAACGCTCAACGTCGCCATTTTTTGCAGCAATCTTCTCTTGCGACTTTGGGTGGTATTGCGGGTAGCGCTTTAGGTAGTTCAACTGCTGCCGCTTTATCATTAGCACCAGTAGATCCCTGGGCAGCAGCGCAAACCATCGTTGATCGATTTGCGCAGCCTTTGAAGTTTCGCGATGAAGATTTTCTGATTACGCAATTTGCTGCGAAAACTTGCGAGCTGCATCCAGTACCTGGCTGGGTGTCATTTGAAGAGAAGACTTCTTTAGCAAGTCCTAAGCCAGGCTCATTTGACGTTTATCCGGCGATTACTGCAGCCATAGCCGCTTGTCATCAGGCGGGCGGCGGTCGTGTCGTGATTCCGAAAGGGGATTGGTATTGTGCAGGGCCCATTGTATTGCTATCGAATGTTCACGTGCATTTGCAGGCGGGCGCTCATATTTTCTTTAGCAATCAACCTGACGATTACGCTAAATATGGTTCTGTTGATTGTGGTGCTAAAGGTCGCCTCGTTATCTCGCGTTGGCAGAGTAATGACTGTTTGAATTATTCGCCTTTGGTGTACGCCTTCGGCCAAACCAATATCGCTTTAACTGGCGAAGATAGGTCGAGTATTATAAATGGGCAGGGCGGGGTTCCATTTAATGAAGCAGGTGATTGTTGGTGGACTTGGAAAGGTAAGCAGCGCACGATTAATTCTGTCGGTCAGGGTACAACGCCTAATTTTACCGCAGGAAAAATGTCGGAGAATACGGTCAATCCCCTTAACGCGAAAGCCTTACAAGACATTACCTCGATAGCAGAAGACGATGCCGCTTTGATACAAGGAGACGCGGATCGTTGGCGCGCTGATGCGGCTTATTTGCCGGCATTATCAGAAGCGAATGTACCCCTAGCTAAGCGGGTTTTTGGTAAAGGTCATTACTTACGCCCTCCGATGATACAGCTCATCGGCTGCGACAAGGTTTTACTGCAAGGCTATCAAGTTAAGGACTCACCATTTTGGGTACATCACCCGGTGAATTGCCGCGATTTGATGATTGACAAAGTGTTGGTGAAGAGTCATGGCCCCAATAGTGATGGCTTCGACCCTGAGGCATGCAACTACGTACTGGTGGAGTCCTGTACTTTTGATTCGGGTGACGACTGCATTGCCATCAAAGCAGGGAAAAATCGAGATATCCAGTACGGTCCTTCACAAAATATCGTCATTCAAAATTGCACCATGCAAAGTGGTCATGGCGCGGTGACTTTGGGCAGTGAGATGGCGGGTGGTATACAAAACATCTACGCCCAGAATCTTCTGTTTGAGAATATCAATTGGGCGACCAATCCACTCAACACTGCAATCCGTTTAAAGACGAATATGAATCGCGGCGGTTTTTTACGACATTTTTATGTGAGGAATATTTCCATACCAAATGGTGTGCAGACTAGCCCATCGTTTTATGCCACTTTACCCGGTTCCCCGATAGCTTCACGCACAGTGGCGACGGCTGCCGGTGCGATCGTGACTTTCGATTGTGATTACGCACCTGTGGCGGACAATGTACGTATTCGTCCGCCCGAGGTCAGTAATGTGCATATTTCCAACGTCAAAGTCGGGAATGTTAAATCCAAAACGGGACAGCATTCCTGCTACCAGGCTATCGTGATTCTAGGGCCAGTGGCGTCTGACTACAATGGTAGGCTTCCTTTGCCCACGATTTGGCCTGTGACGAATGTGCTTATTGAAGATTGCGACTTTGGCGACACTGTGAATAGCGAACAGCCCATGTATTTGTATAACGTTCAGGGCTTGAGCTTGAAGAATGTGAAGATCAATCAAACTATCTATAACAAGACTCTGAACACTTGATTAAATGCTAAATATTGTTTCGTTTCCCCAAATTTGTGCACAATGAAGGAAAAATAGTTAGGTGTAATGTTTCTGCTAATGTATTGTTGAGTTTTAGAAATAAAAAAAATTTTTGAATCGCAATTAATGCAAAAAATCAGTTATGCCTGTCTACTCACCAAAAGAGAGCACTATTTTAATCATTGACGATGATGTGAATTTGATTCGCATCTTGAGTCAGATATTGAAAGACTTTGGGCAAATCTTGTTTGCGGTAAACGGTGATCATGGTCTGCAAATCGCGAGAGAGCATAAGCCCGATTTGATTTTACTTGATGTGGGTATGTTACCTATGGATGGCTATGAAGTATGCCGCCGTCTAAAAAATGATGACGCAA
Organism: uncultured Undibacterium sp.; assembly: GCA_963512475.1. Taxonomy (GTDB): domain Bacteria; phylum Pseudomonadota; class Gammaproteobacteria; order Burkholderiales; family Burkholderiaceae_D; genus Undibacterium. The sequence continues at coordinate 1,943 of CAUPNA010000050.1, read as the reverse complement.
CCAGTAAAAGCGCAATTATTTTTGTCACCGCTAACACAGGGATGGAAACCGAAGTCGCTTGCTTAAATGCGGGAGCGGTAGATTTTATTACTAAACCGCTTAACCCACCTGTTGTGCAAGCTCGTGTACGGACACATTTGCGTCTAATACAGGATTCAGCTGCATTGGAGTCGCAGGCTCAGCGCGACGGATTGACGGGATTGTACAACCGTCGATATTTTGATAAAGCCATCGCCGCTGAATATAGTCGATTACAGCGGCACCAATTGCCATTGGGGATAGCCGTTATCGATATCGACTATTTTAAAAAATACAACGATAGCTACGGACATCTTGCTGGAGATATCGCATTAAGGGCCGTTGCTCATGCGATTGAAGCCGCGACCAAACGCCCCGGTGAATTTGTTGCCCGCTATGGTGGTGAGGAGTTTGTCGTCGTTTTGCCACAAATCGATGGACACACTTTGAAGCAATACGGTCAAATGATTTGTGAAGAAATCCGTGCTTTGAAGATACCACATAGCACCTCGGAAATTTGCCAAAGCATTAGCATTAGCGCTGGGCTCGCTCATGGTATTCCCACAATTGATTCGTCACCGCAAGCATTGGTCGATCAAGCTGATCAAGCACTCTACCGGGCAAAGTCGCTTGGACGAAACCGTTATGAAATTTTTTCGCCACAAAATCATAGTAAAGTGTCGTAGGAACTAGAAAATGTTAGGTTCCTAGATCGAACTGATAATTTATTGGGAAAATATCGGATGGCAAATTTCACGATAGGTAATCGAATTTTCACCACTCAGGTCCTAGCGATTGGTTTAGCGTATTTTTTCCTTGCTGCAATCTCCCTCCACTTTTCGAAAGAAGCGGGCAATGTCGCGCATTTTTGGTATGCCAATGCCTTAGGTATCGCTTTTTTGCTGCAGTTTGATGGTCATAAAAAGTGGTTTCTCACTTTCATCCTCGCCGTCGCTAATTTTGGTGCGAATTGGGCCATGGGAAATTCGTGGTGGTTGTCGATCGCCTTCGTCATTCCCAATGTCATTGAAATGCTAGTTGCTCCTTGGCTGGCCTGTCGACTGAAAATACAACTTGATTTCGATCGGTCTCCAGATACGGTTTTGCGATTTGTGCTGGCTGTTTGTCTTCTGCCGAGCGGAATTGGCGCATTAGTCGGTGCGAGTATTTTGACACTGTTGGGTTTCGCACCATTTTCGGTAGTCTTTCCGACTTGGTTTGTGAGTTCTTCAGTTGGCACGCTCTCGCTGTTGCCGTTTTTACTCTTGTTAAAGCGTAGATGGGTTTCAACTAACTTAGAAGACTTAAATTTAAAGACCAAGAAAACGTTTGTCTTTTATGCCTTTAGCGTTTTGTTCGTTAGTTTTTTTGCGCTACGTTATTTACCTTTTCCCTTTATTTACTTGGTTATTCCTTTGGTGTTCGCTGCCATTTATGCGGAATCACTGGTCGTTTCTGGACTCGTTTTCTTACAGTCGTTGGTCATTGCTGTGATGTTGCATTTAGGTTACTTTCAAAAGGCTTTTGATTCGACCAATGTCTTGTCGTTCCTCAGTTACTTACCGATTTTGGTGACATTTATTCCCGTATTGGTTTTGATGGGGAGCATGAATTTATTTCGGCGCCGAGACAAGCAACGACTCGAAACCGAAGAGGCATTGCAGCAAAAGCATCTTGAGCTGCAGATGATTGTGAATAATGTTCCTGCGATGATAGGTTTTTGGGATTTAGAGTTAAAAAACCGGTTTGCGAATTACACATACCTAGACTACTTCGGTTGGAAGCCCGAGGACATGCTGGGCGTGCATATGCGTGAAATTGTAGGTGAAGCCGTGTACGAAAAAAATCTCCCTCACATGCAAGCGGCATTGAGTGGCAAACCGCAAGTATTTGAACGTACTCTCGTGAATCCAAATGGGCTGACC
>CAUPNA010000049.1:0-26207 GCA_963512475.1 uncultured Undibacterium sp. | reverse complement strand
GGTATCGAGCATGTGAATCTGACTTTCTTAGCCTTATTCGGCGTTGCGGTCATCTTAGGTATTGCGACCGCAGCTCGATTTTATATGGTGTCTTGGATAGGTGAGCGTGTGACCGCCGACATACGCAATGCGGTTTATGCACACGTGGTTACGCAGAGCCCTGAGTTTTTCGAAACCACGCAGACGGGTGAAGTCTTATCCCGCTTGACAACCGATACCACCTTGATTCAAGCGGTGGTCGGTACCAGCATCAGTTTGGCCTTGCGGAATATCCTGTTATTTATTGGTGGTCTGGTGATGCTGTTTATCACTAGCCCACTGCTCTCTTCTATCATTATTGTCATGCTGGTGCTGGTCATTCTGCCCATTATCCTATTCGGACGACGTGTACGTAAGTTATCACGCGATTCGCAAGACCGCATTGCCGACGCTTCTGCTGTCGCAGGTGAGATTTTGAATGCCATGCCGACAGTACAAGCCTATACGCATGAGCGCATTGAGGCACAACGTTTTGCTAATACTGTGGAGAATGCTTTTAGCACCGCAATGCGACGCATACGGGCGCGATCCTTATTAACGATGATCGCCATACTTTTGATCTTTGGTGCCATCGTATTTGTCTTGTGGTTGGGTGCGCAATCCGTAATGCAAGGTGAAATGACAGGCGGCAAACTTGGTCAATTTATTTTATACGCCACCATAGTTGCAGGTGCCATCGGTGCCTTGTCCGAAGTGTTAGGCGAAGCGCAACGCGCCGCTGGTGCCACGGAACGTTTGCTAGAACTGATGTCGGTGCAATCTCCGATTACTTCTCCAGAGAAGCCACTGGCACTGCCACTTGAAGACACACATGGCGCCAGAATTACGCTGCAAGATATTTTATTTCATTACCCATCGCGCCCCGAAACTGCCGCGTTAAGCCACATTAACTTAGAAATCAAAGCGGGCGAAACCGTGGCTTTGGTCGGATCTTCAGGCGCGGGGAAAACGACTTTATTTCAATTGCTATTGCGCTTCTACGATCCACAACAAGGGAGCATCAGTATTGATGGCGTTAACATTCGAGACCTTGATCTGCACAGCTTGCGAGACACAATAGGCATCGTGCCGCAAGACACCGTTATATTCTCAGCCAATGCGATGGAGAACATTCGCTATGGAAGAATCGATGCGAGCGATGAGGAAGTCATACAAGCAGCTACAATGGCCGCCGCGCATGAATTTATTGAACGTCTGCCAGAAGGCTATCAATCTTTCTTAGGCGAACGCGGTGTACGCCTATCGGGCGGTCAAAAACAAAGGATAGCAATAGCACGTGCGCTACTAAAGAATCCACGCCTGATGCTGCTAGACGAAGCTACCAGTGCCTTAGATGCAGAATCTGAGCGGCTAGTACAACAAGCTTTAGAAAGCGCGATGCAAGGACGCACCACCATCATCATTGCGCATAGGCTGGCAACCGTGCAAAGAGCCGATAGAATCATTGTGCTTGAGCATGGCCAAGTGGTTGAAATAGGCACTCATGCCAGCTTGATGAAACAAGCAGGTATCTATGCCAATCTGGCGTCCTTGCAATTTCATATTTCAGGACCAGGATCAATCTAACCCCTAAAGAGACGAATCGTTTTGAAAATAAAAAACGCACTCATTATCGAGTGCGTTTTTATTTTAGCGCTTCAAGTCAGTCGGCTATTTACGATAAACTTCTTGCCCGGCCAACCATGTTTGTAAGACCTGTGTCTTATACAAATCTTTGACTGGTACTTTAAAAATATCCTGATCGATCACAATAAAATCCGCCCATTTACCACGCTCCAAACTACCCAGTATTTTTTCCTGATGTCCCGCATAAGCAGCATCCAGAGTGAAGCAACGGAAAGCTTCTTTCACCGTCATAGCCTGCTCTGGGTACCAACCCTTCACCGGTTTTTGCTCAAAATCTTGCCGACTGACCGCCGCATAAATACCCCAAAATGGATTCGGGCTCTCTATAGGAAAATCAGATCCACAAGGAATAGGTGAACCTTGTTTTAAGAAAATACGCCAAGCATAGGCACCTTTTATACGTTGTTTGCCGACACGATCCTCTGCCATATTCATATCTGAAGTCGCGTGTGTAGGCTGCATAGAGGGAATAATCTTCAGCTTGGTAACGCGCGGAATATCACGCATTTCCAACACTTGAGCATGCTCAATTCTGTGGCGCAAAACACTGGCATCCTGTGCTTTTGGTATCGTGGCAAGGCTATCAATCACTTGACGATTTCCAGCATCACCAATCGCATGCACGTTCACCTGATAGCCACGCGAAGCCGCTTTTTGCACCATAGCTTGCATATCTTTGTCGGCAGAGAATAACAAACCTTTGGTATGAGGTGCATCGCTATAAGGGGCTAACAGAGCGGCACCACGACTACCCAAAGCACCGTCAGAATACAATTTAACCGCGCGTAAAGCATATCGATCATCAGCCATACTTAGCAACGGCCCTTGCTTAGACACGCTATCAAAGAACTCATCGACGCCGCTGATCATGCCGTAGACTCGTGTCGTCAAACTGCGCTTATTGGCATATTCTCGAAACAAGGCATCGGCTTGCGCATCCACGCCGGCATCATGCACGCTGGTCAAACCCACGCTGCGCATTTGTTTTAATGCTGCATCTAAAGCTAAACGGCGCTCCGCCTCATTCTTGGCGGGGATGACTCGTTCAATTAGATGCATCGCGCTGTCTACGAAAATACCTGTTGCTTGACCATTGCCATCGCGTTCAATTTTACCGCCAACAGGATCAGGCGTTTCCTGCTTGATGCCCGCCAACTGCATCGCCTTACTATTGGCCCAGCCAGCATGGCCATCGACACGGCGCAACCAGACCGGCCTATCGGCAAGTACCGTATCTATTTCTTGCGCTGTCGGAAAACGTCCCAGCTTCCAGATTGCCTGGTTCCATTCACCACCCAAGATCCACTGTTGCTGAGGGAATTTCGCTGCATACTGTGCAATCGCAGTTTGCGCCTCGGCGAGATTTGCCGTACTACGTAAACCTAATTGGCTTTCCGCTTGCCCCAAGCTAAAAATATGTCCGTGCGCATCGATCAAGCCAGGCAATACAGTCTTACCTGCCAAATCAATGTGTTTTACGTTTGCGAATTTTTTCTCTAATTGTTTTTGGCTTCCAGTGGCGAGAACTTTGCCAGCGTCATCAATCAACATCGCGTCAAATCGTTGCAGCTGATTTTTGTTATTCATGGTGTAGCCGTTTGCCTTGATGAACAGTGTCTGTGCACCAGCGTTAAGCCCCAATACAGCCATGCTTAACAGGCTAAACAGGCTAAACCTTCCAAGCACCTGCATGGTCTTTACCCAATTCGTTTGCACTGCCCTGACATCCTTGCCGTTCTGCCTCATGTCTCACTCCCTATTTGATTTATATAGATTCTAATTCTGACTGTTCTACGATTCGTCCGCTCTTTTTAGCTGACCCTTGATGGCAAGGCTCAACAGAGACAGACAAACTAATCAGGAACAAAGTTCCATGCTGCATAAGTTTCACTAAGGCAAAACAATACATTGAAATTAATTTGATTTTTTAATTTCCCCGGACATCACAGCAGTTTTTCCTTGACCTTGAAATGCAGGTTTGCGTACACTTCGCTGTTGCCCATCTAACAGTCGATTGTATCGATTCTTTTCTCATTATGAAACGATTTAATTACTGTCTCAGTGCCCTCTCACTTGCCATCTTAGGAATGGCGACCGGTAACGCCTACGGGCAAAGTACTGAAACACTGAAATTATCAAAAAATTTGAGTGAGGCATCGTTACTACAACAGCGCCCGGTCACAGAATTAGACGCAACCGACATTCCCCTCGAAGAAGAATCATTAACGATTATAGAGTCCGATCTGTGGAGCCGGATTCGAAATGGCTATGCGATACCTAATCTAGAAAATCAATTGGTCAATGCACAAACCAATTGGTATAGCACCAGAATCGACTATCTACAGCGCATCATACAACGAGGCTCTCGTTACCTTTATCACGTGGTTGAGGCATTAGATAAACGTGGCATGCCTACAGATCTAGCCTTGCTACCATTTATTGAATCCGCATTTAATCCACAAGCCATCTCATCGGCAAAAGCCTCTGGCATGTGGCAATTCATGCCAGCGACGGGCCGTGATTTCAATTTAAGACAGACGATTTTCAAAGATGACCGACGCGGCGTTTTGGACTCCACCGAAGCCGCACTCGATTATCTGCAGCGACTCTACAATATATTTGGTGACTGGCAGTTAGCACTGGCAGCTTACAATTGGGGTGAAGGCTCGGTTCAACGCGCGATCAAAAAACAGCAAGCCATGGGGTTGCCTATTGATTTCGATAGTTTATCGGCACGCATGCCGAATGAGACCAAAAATTATGTTCCTAAGCTACAAGCGGTAAAGAACATCATCGGACATCCTGAATTATTTAACATTGACCTACCTCGCTTGGACAATGTCCCCTACTTCACCAGCGTCAAAAAAAATCGAGATATCGACATGAATCTGGCCGCGCAGTTGGCAGAGATTCCTATCAGCGAGTTCAAAGCACTCAACCCACAATTTAACCGGCCAGTCATTACAGGTAGCAATCAGACGACCATACTGTTGCCAATCGAAAATGCGGCGATGTTTCAAAGCAATCTTCTGACATGGAAAGGTCCGCTTTCATCGTGGACGACACTCAATGTCAACAAGACTGAACGAGTAGAGTCTTTAGCCACACGTTTCGGATTTAAGCCAGACGTGGTCAGAGATGTGAATGCGATCCCAGCGAAGATGTACGTCAAAGCCGGATCGACAATTCTCGTTCCAAAGTCTTCACGTTCAAGCGAAGAAAATATCCCGACCCAAGTGGTAGAGCAAGCACAGCTGACCATAGCAAAAGGCAATGCTGGCACGCGAAAAATCTATGTAAAAGTAACGAAGAAGGACAATCTTGCGGCTATTGCAAAACGCTACAAACTAAATGTAGCAGATATAAAAGAGTGGAATAATTTACGTAAAGATCAAGTTCCACTGGGTACCAAATTGGTTTTGCAGATTCCAATTAAAACGCAACACTTGGCCACGGCAACTAAAGTCACAAAAAAACAAGGTTCAGCGAAGCAGAATACAGTTCTGTTAAGTAAGAAAAATGTGAAGCGCTTAGCGACCAATAATGACAGTAAAAAACGCAAGAAAAATGTCTAAGTGCTTTGAATAAGGAATAAGGAATAAGGAATAAGGGCAGTTCGCGCTAATATTTCGACGTTAAATCCGTCAACCAATTCAGAGACGCATCACAAAATACACCGCATAAAAAAAGCAGCCATAGGCTGCTTTTTTTATGTACAACTCAAACCAAACTAACAGTCAAATTATTAGTTACTTCGCTTGATTTGCATAGATAATCCAGAAACGAGCCAGATCGGCCGTGCCATCTTTACCTTGAACCGATTTCAAAGTTTTTATGCCAGCCGCTTTTTTACCCGCCATCAAGTAAGCCATACCAAGGTGCAAATTGGCATCATCTGGATATTTCAGATTGTCTTTCTTCACGCCTTGTTCCATCAGGCTGATACCTTTATCGTACTCGCCACCAGTAGCGTAGGAAAAACCTAGGTTAGCCAGAGCCATACCATCATTGTTTTTCAAAGCTTCCGCCTCAAGCGCTGCACGTGCTGCTTTAGATTCGCCAAGGCGTTTCGTCGCCAAATCTTTCAAGCGACCATGGCGAGCTGCTTCCGCGCCAGTACCCAAGACACCTGACTTATAACCTTGCTCAATAATTTTCAAAGCTTCTGCCGAGTTACCATCCTGAATGGCGATCTGAGCCATTTCCATGAAATCGCTGGTCTTAGTCAATTGACCCACCGCTAATTTCAAACGATACAAATCCATCGTCAAACGGCTGGAGAATTCTGACTTACGCTCTACGCTGTTGAGCAAATTGACCCAATATTCTTTCTTACCATAATGCATCACCAGTTTTTCCAAAGTAGCTAAATAAGCCGCTTTATCACCACTCTTTTGCACTGAATAAGCATAAGTTTCCAAAGTCGATTGACTTGGTACTCGACCTGCTTTTTCAGCAGCCTGAATCTCTGCTTTAGTTTCTTTCAATGCACCTGCGCTATCGCCACCCAAGGACTTGGCTTGAATCATGTACTGACGTGCAGAGCCATCAGTCCCACCTTCACTGAAATAACGCTCGTACATTTTTGCCGCTTTAGCGTAGTTATTCGCTTTGAAATAAGAGTTCGCCAATACCAGAATCAATTGCAACTGATCTTTGCTTGGCAATTTATTCGCGACTACGATAATTTCACCAGAACGAATGACTGCATCGTTATCACCAGCCGCAGAAGCAACTGAGAGACGCATACGTTCGATGGTGAAAGTCTCATTGCCCGTTTTATTACCTACGCGATCTGTTTCTTGCAGCTTAGCAAGCGCATCGCGGTATTTTTTAGCTCTGTACAAGTCGCCTGCTTGTTGCACGATTTTACCAACTTCGGCGCGCATCGCTTCTTGAGCATAAGCTGTATTGCCAGCAACACCCGTTAATTCAGGAACTGTTGCACAACCAATAGCAGCGATAAGAATTGCCAGTTGTGATAAGCGTAGGTGCTTCATATTTGATCTCTCAATCAACAAAAATTAATAAAATTTAATAAATTTTGGCCTAACAAACTAAGGAGTTTGCGTACGTGCTTTCAATAAGTGACACGCACATTCTACGACCTATGCGATCTAAACGTGAACTGTCTAAGCATAACGCATAATACAAAAAAAGGCAGGGAAATCCCTGCCCTCTTCTGTTAAACATCTATCCGAATTTAAGAATAAATCTTATTTCAAATTGAATGCTTAATTTTTCAAGAACTGCTCATTACCAATCATACCCAACTTGGTGATGCCACGGCTTTGCGCTGATGCCATTACCGCTGCGACAGAGCGATAAGCAACCAAGCGATTTGGTTGCAAATGAATCTCAGGTTGCGGATTCATCACGGCAGCAGCAACGAAGCGATCATCCAACTGAGAACGGTTAACTACTTCGCCATTCCAAGTGATCGTGCCATCAAAATCCACATCAATTTTCACCACAGTTGGTGGAACCTCTGGTGGAGGTTGATTCGTATTTTGCGGCATATTCAAATTCACCGCGTGATTGGCGATTGGTAATGTCGTAATAAACATGATAATCAAGACCAACATAACGTCGATCATCGGTGTCATATTCATTTCCATCATTGGTTCTGGATCACCACCAGAACCGGAGCTCATATTCATGCTCATGCGATTCTCCCTTTAGCTTTTTGGTGGCGGTTCAAGAACGAAACCAACTTTTGCGATACCTGAACGCTGTACTGTCAAAATCGTTTTACCGATAGATTCATAACGTGCATTTTGATCGCCACGAATGTGCACTTCAGGTTGCGGCACTTTCACTGCTTCTTTTGACATTTTATCAAACAACTCATCGTCAGAAGCGATTGGAGTACGGTAACCTTGCCAGTAAATATCACCATCTTTATTAACAGTAATAATCACATTTTTCGCATCCGGATTGTACGGATCATTTTTCTCTGCAGGCAGAGCGACTTTTGTCAAGTTTAATACTACGGGTGACGTGATGATAAAGATGATCAGCAGCACCAACATAATATCCACGAGAGGCGTGGTATTAATCGTGCTGTTGACTTCATCTTCACCGCTATCACCGCCGATTTGCATTGCCATAATTGTTTCTCTTCGGTTAATTCTATTCACTGAACATCAAGTAAGTGCCAACACTTACTTGATGGGACAGAATTGAAATAATAAAAACGATGGTCGTCTTAATTACCTAGATTATTTATTTGCGTTAGCTTTGCTCATCGCGCCAGACAATACTACAGAGTGCAAATCAGCGCCGAATGCACGGATGTCTTCCATAACAGACTTGTTACGACGCAACAAATAGTTGTAACCCAAAACTGCTGGAACCGCTACCGCCAAACCGATCGCCGTCATGATCAAAGCGGCACCAACTGGACCCGCAACTTTATCGATAGAAGAGTTACCTGAGCTACCGATCGCAACCAACGCGTTGTAAATACCCATAACGGTACCGAACAAACCGATAAATGGTGCTGTAGAACCTACAGTAGCCAAGAAAGTCAAACCTTCGCTCAAACGGCTTTGAACTTTCTCAACTGAACGTTGGATAGACATTGTTACCCATGAGTTCAAATCGATTTGTTCTAACAAAGCACCTTCGTGGTGTTCGCTAGCATTCAAACCAGATTCAGCGATGAAACGGTATGGGCTGCCTTCTTTCAAAGTAGACAAACCAGTAGAAACGTTCGCAGCTTTCCAGAACTTACGAGCTTCTTTAGCTTGACCGCTCAACTTAGCCAAATCGATTACTTTAGTAATCAAAATGTACCAGCTGAACATAGACATCAAACCCATGATTGCCAATGTAATTTGATCGACCAAATGACCATGCTTGATCAAATGCGCCAAGCTGTACGGATCTTCTACTGCAGGTTTTGCTTCAGCAGGAGGCAATGATGCATCAGCAGCTGGTGCTGCAGCAGCTTCAGGAGCACTAGCAGCAGCTTCTGTCGTTGCAGGTGCAGATGCAGTTGCCTCTTGTGCGAATACAGGTGCGGTTGTCATTGTGGCTGTTAATGCAAATAAAATTGCCGCCAGGAATGTGCTTACTTTAGCGCGGGTTTTCATGTAGATACTTCCTTTAAAAAAAATTTAATACTTACGTTGGTTGTGAGTAAAACGATACTTTTTATGACTCTTGTTGCATGTTGGCTCTGTTTTAATCAAGCTTCCAAACGTATTGAACTTGAGTCGTAGTTTCTTGAGGCTTACCGTCAATCGTACCTGGTCTATTTTTGCAAGAACCAGCTAACAACTGCGCTCTAACTGCATTATCAAGACCTCTAAAACCACTAGATTTGACAATATTTACTGCTGTCACCAAGCCATCTGCACCTGTGGTCACAGACAAAGTGGTTACACCTGTTTCTTCATTACGCAACGAAGCTCGTGGATACTCTGGCTTACAGCCAGCTTGTTCAAAGTCAATCTTTGCAGCGACATAAACTGGCGCAGCTGCAGCTTTTGGCGCTTCAGACACCGGTGCTGCCGCCTTTGTCATCGTATTGCTCTCAGGCTTTACGTTTGACACAGTAGAAATTGCATTTGGTGATGGCGTTTGCTGCGCAACCTGAACCTCTGGAGGAGGAATAAACGGTGGCGGCGGCGTCATCAACTTTGGTGGCGGCGGTGGCGGCGTATCTGGTGGTGGCGGTGGTGGTGGAGGTGTCTCCTTCACTACTGCTTCCATCGGTTTTTGAACAAACTTAACTAACTTACTACCTAAGCCGTTCATTAACGCCCAGCCAAGAATAATGTGAAAAACAATTACCACACCCAAACCAAAAAATTTCTTTCCCGGTTCCTGTTGGCGTCCTGAAAAATCCATACCTACTCCTCCAATACCACAACAATTTCAATTAGGCTCAAACGTCTGCGAATCAAACTATCAATCATTTTCCACGAAAATCCAACAACCGATTCAAATAATCAATAAGCAGTTAATCCGATTATCGGTAACAGGTTACCAATACGACGATTGCACCACCATACTCACGCTGAACTGTCAGAACCATGGTTTCAACATACTCGTGTGGGTATTTATTTACTTACAAATCGTTTAGTCGCCTTTAGACGCTTATCGCAAGCAATTACAAAACTTGAAAAATAACGACAAATTCAACTTTATATCTTAAAAGATACTACAAAAAAAATTGAAGCAGCTGCTTTATCACTTGATATTCGAAAAAGACACCCCAAATAACGTTCAATAAAACATTGTTTTTTTAAAATCTTTCCGAAAAACAGCGTCTATTTTGACACAAACAAAGCTGACAATGGAAGTTGCTTCTATGCTGCTATGCAGCATAGCGTTTGCATCGAGACAAGCACGTGATTTTTTCTCCATGCTTTTTTATCCAAAATGCAAAGCCCTCGCCATCAGCCTACATCACCACGCATTTGGCCTGCTAGCTCATTAAGTTACTGCACTGGTCTTAGCGCTACCCAAGTACGGAGATGATTCTAATGGGAAATACTTCAAGCGTGTGAAATTTGCTGAAATGCATCACTTTCGCAAAAATACTTGAAAAAATACCTCACTTGCAGTAGCAATTTCACTATTTCCGCAGCGCAATAAATTACACCTTAAATAAATATATTAGCTTTTGAAATTCGCCGCTATTCGTATAGCGATAGTTATTATTTGCCCTATCGAGCCTGAGCAACTACAATTCCGACCTGTCAGTAAATTCCGCATCCTAAATAATTTCCTGCTGTGATTTTTTTTGCGATTGAATGAGTAGATTAATACATTTCTTCAAATGCAATTAGATACAAGCGTAGCAAGATAATTAAGGGTAGCGGTCATTTTCGTCTTAAACCTCAGTGTGAAATCAGTATCGTCGAATTACTGCGCGACTTAGCGCAAAAACAATACTCTTTTTACGGTAACCCCTTGGAGTTGATATGGCATTTTTGCAAGGCAAGAAAATTCTAATAACTGGTTTGTTATCAAACCGATCAATTGCCTATGGCATCGCTCAAGCTTGTCATCGCGAAGGCGCAGAATTGGCGTTCACCTATGTTGGAGAACGATTTAAAGATCGCATCACCGAATTTGCTAAAGAATTTAGTAGTGAATTGGTATTTGATTGCGATGTTAGCAGCGACGAACAAATTGCCGCCGTGTTTACCGATTTGGCGAAATCATGGGAAAAATTAGATGGCGTAGTACATGCCATAGGCTTTGCACCACGTGAAGCGATTGCGGGCGATTTCTTAGATGGTTTTTCACGCGAAGCTTTCCGTATCGCGCATGATATTTCGGCTTACAGCTTCCCAGCTTTAGCGAAAGCAGCCTTACCAATGATGAATGAAAATTCTTCTTTGCTGACCTTGTCTTATCTCGGTGCGATCCGTGCGATCCCTTACTACAACACCATGGGTTTAGCAAAAGCATCTTTAGAAGCTAGTGTGCGCTACTTGGCAGAAAATCTGGGCAAAAAAGGCATACGCGTCAATGGCATCTCTGCAGGCCCGATTAAAACTTTAGCAGCCAGTGGCATTAAAGACTTCGGTACTTTATTAGGTTTCGTTGCAGCACACGCACCTTTGCGCCGCAACGTCACGATAGAAGAAGTCGGCAACACTGCGGCATTCTTGTTGTCACCGTTAGCCAGCGGCATCACAGGTGAAATTACCTATGTTGATGGTGGTTTCTCTCACGTGATGGGATTGACTCCGGACTAATTTTTTCACTTTAAGCTTCGTGGAAAGACTTGTTTTATTCAGGAAGTTCGCAAGATATGAGGGCTGAAAGCTTTGGTTGAGATCGCAATTCTCTCACCAACTTTCAGCCCTTTTACATCCGCCTCTGAGGCGATCACTTCAATGATTTCTTGCCCGACTAATAGCGATAATATATACACAATTTCTTCGGCTCGAATCGCTAGAATTTGAGCCTGTAAATTCAATTTACCACGCACAGACTGCTGCAAAAATACCTCTTGCGGCACCCCACATGCAATAATTTTTCCTGCGTCTAGATGTAACACTTTTTGCGACATCTTGAAAATTTCGCCTAGGTCATGACTGACCAAAATTGTGTTCAAGCCTAGCTCTTGATGCAGTCGCAAAAGTTGGTCTTGCAAACTAGCTCTGGTTGCTTGATCAAGTGCCGACAAAGGCTCATCCAACAAGAGCAAACGGGGCTTACGTGCTAAAGCGCGCGCCAACGCCACTCTTTGCTTTTGCCCACCGGAAAGCTGCTCAATCGACTGACTTTGCAAACTGCGCAAATCAGTCAATGACAATAGCTCATCGATCCACGCTCGCGATTTTGATTCCGCCGCAAATGCGATGTTTTCACGCACGTTTAGATGAGGAAATAGTGCGTAATTTTGAAATACAAAACCAATAGAACGGCGTTGTGGCGGCACATTAATTTTGCGTTGGGCATCAAACCAAACTTCACCACCAAAACTAATACGTCCCGCCTCGGCCACACTCAACCCTGCCAGCATACGCAAAATACTCGTTTTACCAGCGCCTGAAGCACCGTATAGACTCATTAGAGCATTTGAATCTAATTGAAATTCAACATCCAAATCCATAACGCCTTGCGCACCATCTAAGCGCTTACGCAATTGCACCTCTAAAACCGACGTAACATTCATAGTAGGCGCTCCGGAAATCGACGTCGCCCCAAATAAACTAACAACAAAACGACAAAGCTCACAATCACTAACACAGCGGAATAGAAATGCGCTGCGGCATAATTTAAGCTCTCAACTTCATCGTAGATCGCAATCGATGCAACTTTGGTGAGTCCGGGTATATTTCCACCTATCATCAACACCACGCCGAATTCGCCTATGGTGTGTGCAAAACTCAATACAAAACCCGTCAGCAAGGCAGGCTTAATATTAGGCAAAAGGACGCGCCATAACGTCTGCCATTTTGACTGTCCTAAAGTGTAAGCTGCTTCAGTTAAATTTGACGGCAAAGCTTGCAGCCCCGCCTGTATCGGCTGCACCATAAAGGGCAGACTAAATATCACCGAACCAATAACCAGTCCAGCAAAACTGAAAGCCAATCGCACATCAAAATGCAGTAGAAGACTCGATCCCAAAAATCCATTTGGACTAAACGCAATTAACAAATAAAACCCCAATACCGAAGGTGGCAAAACCAAAGGCATACTAACCAAAGCTTCCCACAAAGGTTTAAATCGACTACGCGAAAAAGCTAAAGCATAGGCAATGGGAACACCTATCAATAAAAGAATCGTCGCAGTTAGCAAAGCCAGTCGAAATGTCAGCCATAAAGGTTGCCAATCATAAGCAAAGAAGTTCATAGCTCCGCCTCCTGATTGACCAGAATTACATTCATCTCATTTGACTTCACCAGACCTTCGATATGATCACCGACTGTTAATTGCAGTGCACGTGCGGAACGCGTAGTAATGACAGCAGAGATCGTAAATTGTTGCATCAGAAAATGAACGCGCGTTAATATTTTTCCTGCTTCAATTTGTTGAATTACGCCAGGCAATCGGTTACGCAAACTAATTTGTCCCTGAAGTTTTTTGGCGATCGCTACTTCCATTTCATTAAACGATAATTGCACGCGCATACCGTTCTGCCAATCAGCAAAGTCCGTCGAGCTTCCCAATAAAGTCGCACTAAATTTCTGCTCACCCACCATGATATCTAGCAAGGCGACACTACCTTCGGATTCTATTTCACTCAATACACCAGGCAAACTATTCACGGCACACCATATCCATTATTTTGCAAAATGGCTTTCGCTTTTGGGCTGGAAAGGAAATCGTAAAATTGCTTCGCTAATTGCGGCACTCGCTGTTGTCCGTATTTTAGTATCACGACACCCTGAGCAATTGGCGCGTATGCGTTGGCGGGCATTTCTATCCATCGTCCTTTGCCCTTCATCTCTTCCGACATGACGACTGATTTTGCAGTAAACCCAATGTCGACCACCCCAGAAAAAATATATTGATTGGTTTGCGAAATACCTTCACCAAACACCATACGATCGGACAATTGCTGTTCGATTTGAAAGTGCTTGAGTAGCTTAATTGTTTCCCTACCATAAGGCGCTGTTTTAGGATTCGCCACGGCGATTTTGTTGATCTGAGAACTTTGTAATAAGCTTTGCCACTGTGTCAAATCTTGATTTTTCATGGTCCATAACACCAGCGCACCATAGGCGTAAATCTTAGGACTGGCGCTCGTTAAACCTTGCTGATACAGAGCCATTGGATACTCCATATCTGCCGATATAAACACATCAAACGGAGCACCGTTACTAATTTGGCTGACGAACTTACCGGAGGAATTAAAAACTGCTTGTAGGTCATGACCGCTCTCTTTTTTAAATTCTGCACGCAAATTATCAAACACGTATTGCACGTTGGCAGCGACAGCGACAGACAAAGTGTCGGCTTGCGCAGTCATATTCAAAAAAGATAACGTGCCTATAATAATTATCTTATGGGCTGCTATTCTCAAATTCATTTAGTCTTCTTTCTTGGCGTTCTATTCTTCGTTTTTTTGGCGCAGATTTCTTGGCACAGATATGACTACATACGTATATCAGCACAAGGCAGCTTAAATCAATCTAGTTAGACGACATTTTCTCTTATTTCCTAGTTGAATGTTATTGAATCGCAAAATCAAGACCAGCCAAAGATTCTTTCTTCCACTTGAACTAAATCAATAATCTAGTGCAAGCACAAGAAATTTCCTGTATAGTCTCGTTTTTGCAGTGCAATATAAATATCGCCTTGCATTATTAAGAAGTAAATAAGTAACAAGTAGCACCGTAGCCCTTGCGTATCGAGATCTGCTGATACTGCAATGTAAAGCCCTCCCGCCCTGTATGTCTGGTTTCACACATAGACATCGTCCCGGCGCAAAGCTTTTGTGCCGAAATTTCATCGTATACCTCATTTGTACCATCTGGTACTGGTTTTCTTTGTTCATTTCGTTTGGTTGACGCTGCTTTTTAGCGCGCTAAGTTCTAGCTTAGCGCTAATTTATTCAGAGCGTATTCAAACGCAATCATCTGCGAAATAGCCAAAAGCTATGTAATGCAATGGTCGCTTTGATAGGCTATTTGAATTACAACGAAAGATAGATTAAATGACTTTTGAATCACTAGGCCTCCACACGTCCATTCTGCGCGCTATTGCTGATACTGGCTATACAACACCAACATCAGTTCAGGAACAAGCAGTTCCAGCCGCTATCGCAGGTCGTGACTTACTGGTGTCCTCACAAACAGGCTCAGGCAAAACTGCCGCCTTTATGTTACCCGCATTGCACAAGTTTGCTGCTGCCGCAGAAGTAATGGATGTTAACGCATCCTCTAAAACACCCAATCAAGAACGCCAGGCAGCTCGTGCCCGTGGTGATCGTCCTCGTTTTCAAGCAGCTAAACCAAAAATGTTGGTATTGACACCAACTCGTGAATTGGCATTGCAAGTAACGACAGCAACTGATAAGTACAGCGCGTATTCACGTCGTGTGAAAGCTGTTTCTATTTTGGGCGGTATGCCTTACCCAAAACAAATGCAACTCTTATCACGCAATCCAGAAATCTTGGTCGCAACACCAGGTCGCTTGATCGATCACATGGAATCAGGCAAGATCGATTTTTCAGAATTAGAAATTTTGGTATTGGATGAAGCAGATCGCATGTTGGACATGGGCTTTATCGACGATATCGAAAAAATCGTGGCTGCAACACCGGAAACACGTCAAACCATGTTGTTCTCCGCAACTTTAGATGGCGTCGTTGGTAACATGGCACGTCGCATTACTAAAGACCCAATGATTATTCAAATCGCTGGCTCTGCAACTAAGCACGAAAACATTCAACAAAAAGTCCATTTCGTCGATGATTTGTCGCACAAAAATCGTTTGCTCGATCATTTGTTGCGCGATGAATCCTTGGATCAAGCCGTGGTATTTACCGCGACTAAACGTGATGCAGATACGATTGCAGATCGTTTGAATATCGCTGGTTTCGCAGCCGCAGCTTTGCATGGTGACATGCATCAGGGTGCACGTAACCGCACTTTGGACTCGTTGCGTCGCGGTCAGGTGCGCGTCTTGGTGGCAACTGATGTGGCGGCTCGCGGTATTGACGTTCCTGGCATTACGCACGTATTCAACTACGATTTGCCTAAGTTCCCAGAAGATTATGTACATCGCATTGGCCGTACTGGTCGTGCTGGTCGTAAAGGCTTGGCGATCTCTTTGGTGAATCATGCTGAGAGTATGAACGTCAAACGTATCGAACGCTTTACTAAGCAATTGATTCCAGTCGATGTAGTTGAAGGCTTCGAACCTAAGAAAACCGCTATGGCGGCACGCGCACCAGCACGCAAAGCAAGCGGCTGGAAACCAGGTGACAAGCGTACGACAGGCAATAGTTTCGGCAATAGCAGCAAGCCAGCAGGTCAACGTAGTTTCAGCAAACCAAATGCTGCTCCACGCAGCGAAGGTGGTGGTTTCGGCGGTGGTGCAGCCAAATCACGTTTTGGTGATGCAAACGGCAATCGTCGTAGTTTCGGCGATCGTTAATCTGCCGCCAGTAGCTCTGTAGAATTGAAAAAGCGACCCGCAAAGGTCGCTTTTTTATTTGTCATCTGCTTAATTCGATATATTCAATGTATTCGACGGCGCACACGATGGTAAAACGACGCCACAACGAACATCATTATGGCGCCGAATAAAGTCAGAAAAACCATCTCCTTTTTTTCAATTATTTAACCCGGGAAATGATCTCTCTCATACGCTGCAATTTAGGGGCAACAACCGGCACGGTCAGCATAGTACTCGCAATCGCCATTAAGAGCAGCGCGGTAAAAGTCTCGCTGGTAATCACTTTCTTATCGAGCAAAATATTGGCGAAGATAATCATAATCAGCGCCTTGGTTTGCAATAACCAGCCGATAATGCTTGCCTCGCCTTTTTCCCACTTCAAAATTTTTCCTGCCATCTGCACGCCAATTAGTTTGCCGCTAACCGATGCCACCAAGAGTGCAGCTGCGACCAGAAACACCGCAGAGCCACCCATCGCCCAGTTAGTGCGCAAACCTGTACTGAGAAAGAACACCGGCATAATCGCCAACAATACGTGATGACGCATCAAGTCCATTTTTTCTTGATTAAACCAATGCGCATCCATTACCGCGCCCGCCAGGAATGCACCAACCATAAAATGCAATCCTGCCCAATCTGCCCCAAGGCTACAGGCCGCTAACCAAATCAACCCGACGTACCAGCGATCGCGCTCTTGCAGTCTAGCCATGATGCGTCGATAAAAAATTGTCACGACCGCAAACAACAACAAAAATCCAATTTGACGTGTAACTCTGTCCCAATCCAACATAATTAAAGCCAGAACGCCCCAAATCGCAATATCGTCGACACTGGCATAACGCAAGATGCGTTGGCCGATAGGCTGACGCAAAATTTCTAATTTTTCCATCAACAAAATTAGAATCGGCAAAGCAGTAACGGCGCACGCCATCCCCACGCCCAAAACAAATTGCCAACTCTGCGCACCAGGCCCTATCCACCCAACAAAACCCAACATTCCAAGCGCTACTGCTGAACCAAAAATCAGCGGCATAGCCAGAGCTAGGCCTGCCGTAACACCACTTTCAAAACGGTGTTCCCATGCCTGAGCCAGATCGAGCTCGATACCCGCGATCATCACAAAAATCATCACGGCCCACCAGGCAATACCATTTAGCGATTGAATCACTGCAGGGTTAAACACGAATTGATAATAGTCTGGGAAAGCAGCGCCCAAGACGCCAGGTCCCAATATAATGCCCGTAATAATTTGCACGACCACGAGTGGCGCATAGTAGTCTGTCTTGCAGACTCGCCAAATTAAATAAGGGATCGAAAAAATTAGCAGCATTGCCAATAAAAAGATCTCAGTAGTCGTCATAGTTTGATGCATCAGCTCTTCCAATCTTTTTTTAAAATTTTTACCAGTCTGTTATCCGACTTTTCACTTGGATTTCGTTTTTTGCAGCTATAGCCCTTTAAAAACAAAGTTGGAAAGGATTCCAAATTAAATCAGTATTTATTTTGAAATGCAATCGAATTTGAAAAATGAAAAAACAGATATGTAAGTACATAGAAAATTGTAGGTTTCAAAAATTTTTGCTTTCATTCAGAAATTGACACGAAATTATCGTTAATCAGAATTTTTACTATTGTATTGCCTGATTACAGCTTAAAGATTCGCTAGCCCTGTACTAATTTGCATCAAGCTCACTTGCAGTAAGTGGCTCAAATTAGCCATCCAGGGTCGCGCCAATATTCTATAATCATTCATTCTAAATCAACCGTAAGACACATTCATGAGTGATAGCATCGGCACTAACCCCATTCGATTGACCTCGTTTTCCCATGGCGGTGGTTGTGGCTGCAAAATTGCGCCGGGTGTACTGGCTGAGATTCTCAAAAAATCAACTGGCTTCCCAGTCCCTCCCGCACTCATGGTAGGGATAGAAACCTCGGATGATGCCGCAGTCTACAAACTCAATGAAGAGCAAGCCTTAATTGCAACGACCGACTTTTTCATGCCTATCGTTGATGATCCCTATGATTTTGGCCGTATCGCTGCGACCAATGCGATCTCCGATGTGTATGCGATGGGTGGTACGCCGATTATGGCACTGGCTTTAGTTGGCATGCCTATCAATCAGATTCCATTGGATGTGATCGGCAAGATTATCGAGGGTGGCGAGAGTATTTGTCGCGAAGCCGGAATTCCTATTGCCGGTGGCCACAGTATCGATTCGGTCGAGCCAATTTATGGCTTAGTGGTAATGGGATTGATCCATCCATCTAAGGTCAAACGCAATTCCAGTGCACGCGTTGGCGACCAATTAGTATTAGGTAAACCGCTGGGTGTTGGCATTCTGTCTGCGGCCTTAAAAAAGCAGCAATTGGACGCCGATGGTTATGCCAGCATGATCGCTAATACCACCAAGCTGAACAAACCAGGTCAGGCATTGTCCCAACTAGACGCCGTGCATGCGATGACTGATGTGACTGGCTTTGGCTTACTCGGTCACTTATTAGAAATCTGCCGTGGTGCAAAAGTTGGTGCCACCTTGCGTGCTGCCGATATTCCCTTTCTACCGCAAGTCAAAGAACTCGCCACAGCAGGCTGTATTACGGGCGCTTCTGCCCGCAATTTTGGTGCCTATGGTGAGGACGTGCGTTTTAGCCATGAAGATAACATCACACAAGCTTTATTGACTGATCCACAAACCTCAGGCGGACTTTTAGTGGCCTGCGCACCTGAAGCACTTGCACAAGTATTGGAGATATTTCATAAAAATAATTTTCAAGATGCTGCTGTAATTGGCGAAATCATCGCTGGTCCTGCGCAAATTCATGTCCTGTCCAACTAAATTCCTACTTACCTTTTGCCAATCTCATTTCACTACCATCATGAACCAACTCGAACAACTGAAACAATATACAACCGTGGTGGCAGACACCGGCGATTTTCAATCCATGCAGGCTTACACGCCACGCGATGCGACCACCAATCCTTCACTGATATTAAAGGCAGTACAAAAGCCGGAATATCAGCCTTTGCTTGCAGAAGCTGTAGCACAAAATACTGGTAAATCCACCGATGAAATCATCGATCAATTGCTGATTAGTTTTGGTCTGAAAATTTTGGAGATTGTGCCCGGTCGTGTTTCCACTGAAACTGACGCACGACTCTCGTTTGATACTGACGCTACTGTCGCTAAAGGTCGTCAGTTGATCGCGTTGTACGAGGCAGCTGGTATTTCACGCGAACGAATTCTGATTAAAATTGCTTCCACGTGGGAAGGTATTCGCGCTGCGGAAATCCTCGAAAAAGATGGCATTCGATGCAATATGACTTTGCTGTTCAGCTTGGCTCAGGCAGCAGCCTGCGCGGAAGCTGGTGCGCAATTGATCTCTCCGTTTGTGGGTCGTATTTATGACTGGTATAAAAAACAAACTGGACAAGAAATTTTCGGTGCAGATGATCCTGGTGTTTTGTCGGTCAAAAAGATTTATAACTATTATCGTAAATTTGGCTATGAAACTGAGATCATGGGTGCCAGCTTCCGCAACACCTCTCAGATTTTAGAATTGGCCGGCTGTGACTTATTGACGATCAGTCCCGATCTTTTACAAAAACTCAGTGATTCGACCAATGCCGTCAGTGCGAAGTTGAATAAAGAATTGGCCTTGGCCAGTGATTTACAAAAAATCGAAGTTGATGAAAAATCCTTCCGTTTCGCTTTAAACGAAGATGCCATGGCGACGGAAAAATTAGCAGAAGGGATACGCTTGTTCTGTGCCGACACGATTAAGTTGGAGCAGATCATTGCGGGTATGCGTTAACAAATTAATCTAACCGATCTTGACACAAAAAAGCCGCATGATTCATCATGCGGCTTTTTCTATCCTCTTTCTATACGACTAGAAATTCTTGTCACCCCAAACGCACAATCACATCACTATACAAAACTTCCGAAATAAATCGGTGCATCACTTCAGCACTGACTCAACACCAAGGTTTGCTAACTGGTCAGCGCGCTCATTCCCGACATCTCCGGCATGCCCCCGCACCCAGATCCATTCAATTTTATGGGTGTTTTTTGCGGCATCCAATGCTTGCCATAAATCGACATTTTTGACTGGTGCTCTGGCGGCTGTTTTCCAACCCTTAGCCTTCCAACCTTCTATCCACTCAGTAATACCTTTTAATACATATTGACTATCCGTATGCAGCGCAATTTCACAAGGACGCTTCAAGGCCCCCAGTGCCTGAATTACGGCCATCAATTCCATACGGTTATTCGTGGTCTCTTTTTCACCGCCAAATAATTCTTTTTCTTTCTGTCCGGCGATCAACAAAGCACCCCAACCGCCCACGCCCGGATTCCCTTTACAGGCACCGTCGGTATAAATCTTAATTTTGTCCATGTTCTTTAATTTTATTGGTAACGGGCACTGCGCTAGCCCGCTTGACCGCTTTCCGGTTAAATGCGGGGCCAATCAAGTGCATACCGCGGACCCGTTTGACGGCCTCAAACATATACACTGCACCGAAATAAGGCCACCAGCGTTGCCCCATACTTTCCATCAAATGTGAATTTTCCAGCCACTGAGCATTACGTACAGGTAATGCATAGCAGCCGAATCGTGTTTGACTCACTTCCATGCTGAGTAATTTCAACCAATCTTTTAGTCGATGCGGGCTAATGAATTCGCCTTCTTCGGGTAAAAAATGATGCCCGGTTCGACGCCCCAATAATTGTCGAGCGCCCCAAAGACTAGTGCGGTTCAAGCCGCTGATAATGACGCGTCCCTCAGGTATCAAAATTCTATCTACTTCACGCAAAATTTGGTGCGGCTCCGCAGCAAACTCTAATACGTGTGGCAAGACAATAAGATCAATACTTTGGCTATCAAATGGCAATTCAGCAAAGTCATGCACCAAGACGACTTGTTGCGACAAGGTCGATTTATTTTTCGGCACACTACTATCTGTTTGCCATCGATGCGGCATGCGGCTTGCAGCGAGCGCTGGTAGCTCAGGCAAACCTAATTGTAAGGCATGGAAACCAAAAATATCAGCAGTCAGTAAGTCAAACTGAGCCTGCTCCCAAGCACGGATATAGCTGCCCTCTGGCTGTATCAACCACTCACCTAGGTCTATAATGGGCGCTTGCGTAGAATTTAATGCGTTCACTTCTTCACTTCACTTTAGCAATCATGACGACTCAGCCCTTAAGTATATTGACTGTACCTGCATTTGACGACAATTATCTGTGGCTTGCACATAATGGCCAACATGCCATCGTCGTCGACCCGGGTGATGCCGAGGCGATTGTACAAGCTTTAACTCAACATAACTTACAATTAAGCGCGATTCTATTAACACATCATCATCCTGACCACATTGGTGGGGTTCCCGCTTTAGTCGAAAGATTCAAAGTTCCGGTATATGGACCTTCGAATGATGGTATTGCAGGCATAGACCATGCGTTAAATGACGGCGATGTCGTCTCCATCTCCACGCTAAATTTGCAATTGGAAGTCATTAGCGTTCCCGGACATACGCTTGGCCACATTGCTTATTATGCTGCACAGCAAGCTTGGCTATTTTGCGGCGATACTTTGTTCGCAGGTGGTTGTGGTCGATTGTTTGAAGGAACGCCAGCACAAATGTTAAATTCATTAGATCGCCTCGCTGCACTGCCAGATAACACTGCAGTTTATTGTGCCCACGAATACACGCTGTCCAATTTGCGCTTCGCCCAAGAAATCGAACCTGACAATTTAGCTTTAGCGGCGCGCATACAAAATGAACAAGCGAAACGCGAACAGAATATTCCTACGATACCAAGTCAAATCGGCTTAGAAAAGCAAACCAACCCATTTTTGCGCATACGCGAGGCTACCGTGCAAGCGCGTCTGGTTGCTGCTGGAAAAATCTTCACAGGCCAAGATGATGCTAGTAATTTTGCCGCCTTGCGTGAATGGAAAAATACTTACCGCTAATGCTTTTAGATTGGAGGTATTGCAGTTATTGCAAACACATCCCGCCCCGCTGAAAACTTATTATGTCCGCAAATCAAATTGCCAGAACCTCATTAGCCCTATTTTGCAAAGTCGTCGACAACTATGGTGACATAGGAATCTGTTGGCGGCTGGCACGTCAGCTCAATAATGAACATGATATTCAAGTGAATTTGTGGGTCGATGATTTACTCAGCTTTCAGAGGATTTGTCCACAAGTGCAAACTGGTCTGGATCTTCAAGTGATAGAAGGCGTGCGAGTGCATCATTGGAACAATCAAGACGGAATTTTCGCAAAGGAAACCATCGCCGATATCGTCATCGAGTTTTTTGCTTGCGACATTCCACCCGGCTATATTTCTGCGATGGCCCAATGTGATCGCGCTCCGGTCTGGATCAATTTAGAAGGTTTAACGGCGGAAGAATGGGTAGAAGGATGTCATACTTTGCCCTCCCCCCATCCGTCTCTTCCACTAACGAAGTATTTTTTCTTTCCCGGATTTAACGCAAAAACCGGTGGTCTTTTACAAGAGCGCTCCTTAGATCAGCAGAGGCGCGACTTTCTGGCAGATGCGCAAACAAGAACCAACTTCCTAGCGCAACTAGGTGTTTTGCCCGAAGAAATGCAGTCGCTAAAGATCTCTTTATTTTGCTATCCACATGCACCTGTCGAAGCGCTTTTTACTGCATGGACACATCATCCGCTTCCTGTACTTTGCCTTGTACCTGAGGGCGTTGCAAGCGAAACGGTGCAAAAGTTTTTAGGTAGTGCACCAACAGTAGGTAAGTACTACCAACGAGGAGCTCTGACAGTGCGCGTGATTCCTTTCATGCCGCAAGCTGACTACGATAAATTGCTGTGGTCTTGCGAAGTCAATTTTGTGCGCGGCGAAGACTCTTTCGTGCGGGCACAATGGGCGGCTAAACCATTCATCTGGCACATTTATCCGCAAGACGAAAATCTGCATCACAAAAAATTGAGGGCTTTTTTACAGACTCATCTTGGCACGACCGACAGCAGTCGCGCACTTTCCTTGTCGTGGAACGGCGCTCAGGCTGGTCACGACTGGTCATTCTTATGGTCAGACCTGAATCCCGACCTTAGCGCCATTGAGGTGCTAAACATAGAGTGGTTGGCGCGAATGAACGCGGTGGGTGATTTGGCATCAAATTTATTAAGCTTCGTCAACACGAAACAATAAATACCCCAAAAAATAGGTTAAAATGTGCGGTTAATTTTTAATGTATTTTCAATTCAATCAAACGTAAGCTTGCAGGGTACTATTTATAAATAGGCCAGTAGGCAACAGATGATTTTTAAGCAACCTACTTTTTACCTATATTTACTATGAAACCTGCAAAAGAAATTCGCGTCGGCAACATTATTATGGTCGACAGCAAGCCTATGATCGTTCTCCGCTCTGACGTCAACGGCTCCAGCCGTACTGGCTTCACCTACAAGTGGAAAATGAAAAACTTGTTGACGAACAGCCCACAAGAAAACGTATTCCGCGGCGACGACAAGTTTGACGTAGTTGTATTGGATAAGAAGCCAGTCACTTATTCTTACTTCGCAGATCCATTATTTGTATTCATGGATACGGAATACAACCAGTATGAAATCGAAGAAGAAAATTTAGGCGATGCATTGCATTACTTAAAAGATGGCATGGAATGCGAAGCCGTATTTTATGATGGTAAAGCAATTTCTGTAGAGTTGCCGACGACTATCGCACGTCAAATCATTTACTCTGAACCAGCCGTTAAAGGCAATACTTCTGGTAACGTTTTGAAAGAAGCGAAAATCGAAAACGCGATTGAAGCGAACTGCCATATCGTACAAGTACCTTTGTTCGTGAGCCAAGATGATGTCATCGAAATCGACACACGCACTAACGAATACAAGCGCGTAGTACGCAACTAATTCGGCGAATTTTAGAAAACCTCGATCAGCGATAGCGATCGAGTTTTTTTACGACTTAAATGAAAAAGCCGATGAATAGTTCATCGGCTTTTTTTGCATCAAGCATTAACTTTTATAGGCTCACCTAGTTCGGTAACCAAACCGCAAAAGACAAAAGCAATAGCAAGAGCATCCACAACAACAAAGCACGCCAAACCAAGCCCACAGCACTTTGCAAAGCACGCGGACTAGCTTCAACTCCAGGCTGCGCCTCCATCTCCAAGCTATCCACATCGACTGCACTAGCATCCGCATTCAAAACAACCAAAGCCTTAGTCTCCGGCTCGCCCAAACGAACGCCAATCGCGCCGCCACCCGCCGATAAAATAATCCCCAGCAACTCGTCAGTCCAGCGACTGGCATAATTGCGCCAAGAATAAATTGCATCTTCAAAATTACCCACCACCGCGAATGCGACTGCGGTCAATCGTGCTGGCACCCAATCGATCCAATAAAAAACCTTTTTTGCGAATTGCCCAAATTCTTCATTTTGCATATGTTCAGGCTCGCACCATTCACGCGACAGGAATTCTGACATCCGATACATCACTGCACAAGCGGGGCCGACGGGCATCAAAAACCAAAAAAACACACCAAACACATTACGATGCGAGGCGATTAAAGAACGCTCGACCGCACTGCGTGCAATATCGGTCGCATCCATGCCGGAACAATCTTTATTAATCCACTCAGACAAATGCTTACGAGCAGCATCATCATCGCCCGAATTCAAAGCAATTTGTATCGACGTAAAGTAATGGCTATAGCGACGAAAACCTAAGGTCAGATAAACAATAATGACATTCCAAATAAAAGCCGCAAAGGGATTCAAGCGCAGACATAGCCAGTAAACCAAAGCAGTCGGTATCGTTAATGCACCAACCACAATAAACCAGCCTGTACGCCCATGATGCGCCTTACCGGCGTTACACCAGTTCTCAACCTTGATCGCAAACTGTTGCACTTGGGTATATACCGGATTATCCACTCTCAGTGGCTTGAGTTGCTCAATCAAGAGCGCGAAGAGTATGGAGAGAAATGTCATAGTGGGTCTTCAAACTTCCCTGTGGAGGAATGACTTAGAAAAGAACTCCAGTGTAAACTGATTTGCCGTGTTTATGAAGTAGATCGCTGCCTCATTCTGGCAGATCCGCACGTAAAAAATGGAATAAATTACGCAGCATGCCTGCCGTAGCTCCCCAGATAAAATAATCTTGATATGGCATCGCGTAAAAACTGCGTGAACCAAGTCCATCTGGAAAATCAATCTGACGACGTTGATGATGACGCGGATTCATTAAGTAAACTAAAGGCACTTCAAAAATCGATGCAACTTCAAATGGATCGGAACTAAACTCATAAGGAGGATGTACCAGTGCCACCACCGGCGTCACCGCAAATCCGGTACCCGTATAGTATTGGGGTAAGCGCCCTAACACTTCCACTTGTCGCTCAGCCAAGCCTACCTCCTCTTGCGCCTCACGCAAAGCTGTGTGTTCTGCGGAAGTATCGGTCGCATCAACACGACCACCCGGAAAGCTGATTTGACCAGCATGGTGATGCAGATGCGCCGCCCTTTGCGTCAATAGGACTTGCAATCCATGCTCGCGCGCAATGATAGGCATTAATACCGACGCAGGTCTAAATGCATCGCCCTTGAATAAACTTGATTCCTCCGTGTTTTCAGGCGACCAGAGAATATCTTGCTCAAAACGATGTCGTAGAAAATCCAAAGAAATTCTGGCAGACGGCAAAACTGCCTCGTCGGCATAAGAATGAATCGCTAACAACCGAGGATCAAAGCTAGTAGTCACGATAGTCACAACAATAGAGGTAGATAAAAACAAAAAAGGGATGCCACTGGCACCCCTTTTTTAAGACTCACAAAACAGACATTGCTGTGATTAAACAGCTGCTGCTTTGCGGTTTGGCAATTTCTCTTTAATACGAGCAGATTTACCTGAACGTTCACGCAAGTAG
>CAUPNA010000048.1:0-26430 GCA_963512475.1 uncultured Undibacterium sp. | reverse complement strand
TCTTTAGGATCCCACGACCAATAGCCACCCCACGCTTCGGCAGCCCATAAGGCACCCAAAATTGTCGCAATGGTAAAGAAGATGAAACCAACAGAAATCGCTTTATACATCACGTCATCTAGCACTTCCGATGGTGGCATGCGTTCAAGAATCAACTCTCGCTTAAAAATCGTAAATGAGAAGATAAGCACCAATATCGCAATCATCTTGGTGGCCTTCAAAAGACTAGCAAAAAATTCAGCTGGACTTCCAGAAATATAGGCAATTAACCAAGTAGCAGACAGAATCGACAAAGGCACGATAACGAATCCCATCCACAATACCATTGGCTTTTCATGGCGAAGTAAATAGATCCAAGCGACCATCGCCGCCAAAGCAAAAGTGCCGTATCCTATGAAATTCGCTGGCACATGGATCTTCATCCACCAACTTTGCAAAGCAGGCACCAGAGGTTGAATTTCAGCTGCATCACGGCTCACGGTGTACCACAACAGAAATGCCACGGCGGCGGAGATCACCAACAACACGAATGCTCCCAGTTGACGAGTTCCGTAACTTTCCTCGTAATACAAATAGAACAGCGCTGTGATCAAGCAAAACAAAACGAATACTTCATACAGATTAGACACTGGAATATGTCCAATATCGGGACCGATTAAATAAGACTCATACCAACGTACGAGCATGCCCGTAAAGCCCATGATGACAGCAGCCCAACACAAAGCTGAGCCAACCGATCCACCAAAATCAGAGCGTGCAATCACGCCACCCCAATAAAATAATGTAGAAAGAATGAAAAAAGTACTCATCCACAAAATAGCGGATTGGCTTGACAGCAAATACTTCAAGAAGAATTTCTTATTCGCGAGATCTAAAGAACCAGCATATTGAGAAATGGCGAACAAGGACAACACCGCCAAAACGATCATCAGTGGACGCATCGATTTCCAATTCCACCCCAACCATGCGAAAGTCGGCGCAGTCATTAGCAGAATGGCCTCCTCATAAATATCCATATGTTCGCCGTAGCGATTAAATGCAAAAAAAGCACCCGTACACAGCAGCACCGCATAAATCCAATCAAAAGCGCTGAGCCGCTGAAAATAATTTTGGTGAGTCAGACTAGTTTCCATACAAATCCTGTGAGAATAATGTGTAATTCTTTGTTGTTCCAAGTAAGCGCATTGATGCCAATACTACACTGGTGCATCTGCAGATTCAGTAGGTCCTTTAGGAACACCGAGCTGTTTTTTTAACTGTTCAAATTCTTTTTCAAAATCCAATGTTTTACGTTGGGAACTCAATGCCATTAGCACGGTACTTTGCTGACCGTCATGTTTAATCCACAACCACAAACGGCGCTCGCGGATATAGAACATCGAAAATACACCAATGACTAAAAATAAGCATCCAAGATACACGACATTTTGGCCTGGTGCTCGAGCCACTTGAAACACCGATGCTTTGATTTCGTCGAAGCCTGTCATTTGCAAGTACACAGGTGCGCCGTAGAAGAAAGCATCGGACAACGCAGCGGTCGAAAGTTGTAAAAATTCCGCTCTTTTTTCATTTAATTCCAGCATCGGCAGGCCATCTTTCTCGCGTGCCACTTGCCATAAATCCCACATACTGCCATTCAAGATTTTCATAAATACATCGGCGGCCTTCCCTTGTTCTGCACTCGGAATATTTTCCAAAAACCCTGCAATTGCCGTATAACCGGCGAGTTTAGGTGCAACACCTTCGCCCGCAAAAATACCTAATCCTTTAGTTGCAGACGCCGCGAGCTGAGCCTGCATGCTCTGAGCGCTTGATGCAGGTAGCGCGCGCTTAGCGTAAATTTCTGCAGCCTTGGCACGCATTTCCGGATTTGCCAATGCTGAACGCAAACGCATCCACTCTTCCATACTGTCATTTTCATCTGCTGGGATTCTCAAATAACGGAAAGCTTCATTGGGAGAATCGCGCGTGCCCGCTAAAAAGACCCAACGTCCTTCCAACTGCACTGACATCATATAGTTATGAAATTCACGCGCCTGACCATTTTTGTCACGCAATTTGTATTGCATACTAGGTCCGACATTTTTAAGATCTTTGTTATTCGCATTCTTGCCAGCAGAGCCAGAATGTTTATCAAGATCAGAACGCAGTTTCTGAGCAAAGTTTTCGTTAGGATTAACAGCGCGTAAGTCTTGTCCATCCCGCACCATGTTTTCTACATTAAATGGCCGAAAAGCTGTCCACTCTATATTGAAATCGCCTCGGTCTGCGGTCTGCTGTGCCGTCAATAAAGTAGCGCCACCGATAGTCGCATCCAAACCAAAAGTAGTACTATCGCTGCCCTGCATAGGATGCGCTTTAATCTTCAAACGACTGCCGCCATCATCAAAACTGGATTGAAATACCGCGATGCCTTTATAAATCAAAGGATGATTCACTTTGATCGTCGCCGGGAAACTTTTGCCCGTCTCATGATCTTTAATCACGACCTCACTAGCAAACAATTTCGGCATGCCTGTGGAGTAAAAATCGATATTGAATTTTTTTAACTCGATCGTGAATGGCAAGTCTTGCAGAAGTACGCCTTTCGCTCTCGGAATCACTGCCGTATTTCCGCTCATGCCTTCGGGAATCGCAATGTTCCCGCGAAAAGTAGGATTGGCCAACGAGAGTTTATGCTGTTGTGGAATTTGAGAAATGAGTACGCCACTGCCTTCGAAAGGCACTTTCCCACCAAACCAGGTTTGAAAACGTATTGCCAAATCCGAATCTAACAGACCACCAACGCAAATCACGACAATGGCAGCATGCGCAAAAATATAACCCCATTTATTGCCAGCACCTTGTTTAGCGGCAATGAGCGTCGCCTGATCTTTTTCAACTATTTTAAACTGATAGCCGAGTCGCTTAATTTGTGCAGAAAGTTGCGTAGTTAATTCATCCGCTGGGAGAGCACTATTCCATTCCGCCTTGTGATGGAAATTACGTAAAGATTGTTCACGCACGTTTTCACGCCAACTGCGCATATCTTTCAGCATTTTTGGCGCATTACGAATCAAACATAAACTAGTCGAAAGCACCAAAAAACCCATAATAGTGAGAAACCACCATGCCGAGTATAAAGAGTACAAACTTAAATGCTGGAATACCTCGAACCAGAACGGACCAAATTGATTCACATAATTGGGCAAGGGTTCGTTCTGCTTAAGCACGGTGCCGATGATGGAGGAGATCGCGATAATCGTCAGCAAACTAATTGCAAACCGCATAGACGACAGCAGCTCTACCGCGCTCGCCAACCAGACACGTTGCGTTTTAATTTTTATACCAGAAGTATTTGTTTCAAGTTCCATACAATTCCAAAAGCAAAAAGGGGATGGCCTGCGCCACCCCCTCCGTTAATTTTCTTATTGACTTTGAATTACTGACTGCGAATGCTTAACTGAAAAGGCAGAAATTATTTCAAGCCTGCAATGTAATCAGAAACTGCTTTAATCTCGTCATCCGACATACGTTTTGCCAATGTCACCATTTGTGCACTGTTTTTACGAACACCCGTACGAAATGCTGTCAATTGGGCAATCGTATAATCCTGATGCTGACCCGCAAGACGTGGGAATTGTGCTGGAATACCGGCACCATTCGGACTATGACATCCAGCACAGGCTGCGACGTTTTTCTCAGCGATACCAGCGCGATAGATCGTTTGACCTAAATTCACGATATCTTTATTTTTTGCAGCGCCCGCTTTTGGTTTTTGTACTGCTAAGAAAGCCGAGACATTTTTCATGTCTTCAGCTGTCATTAATTTAGAGAATGTTGTCATTACCGCATTATTACGTGCTGGCGTGGTGAAATCCATCAATTGCTTAACCAAATAGGCTTCATGCTGACCGGATAACTTTGGATTAACACTAATGGTTGAATTCCCGGCAGCACCATGGCAAGAGACACAAGCAACAATACCGCGTGTCGCGTCACCACTGTTGTAAAGTGCATCGCCTTTGACGGGATCTGCTTTTGCCGGCTTAGCTGCTTGTGCAGTTTCATTCGCGGAGGCAACAGAAACAAGTGAAGATGCCGCTAAAGCGAGAATACTGAGGGACTTGGAAAATGATAAAAATGCACGGTTCATTCAAACACCTTGAGACTAGAAATTGGAAATCGGTTCTTTGGAAGCGCCAGGGAAGCTAAAGTAGCAAAAAGCATACGGAACCTACAATGTGTCATGAAGCCCACGTAGCTAACCCCTTATTGTACAATAGCTTTAGTGGAAATGTTGAGCTATTCCAAGTCAATTGACGCTAGGAAACCTCACTTTTCAGGGGAAAACATCTGTGTTTTGCCCCGTTTTTCGCATTTTTTATGCTTTACTCCTTTAGATTGGCTCCCACCTATGTCCATCCTATGGCAAGCCCGGTTCTTAACTACCGTTAACCATTTACGCAATTTACCAACCTTACCGGTACCGGAAGTGGCGTTTGCTGGTCGCTCAAATGCGGGCAAATCCACCGCGATCAATATTTTGTGTAACCAGAAGAAACTCTGTTTTGCTTCCAAAACACCAGGACGCACCCAACATATAAATTTTTTCTCTATCGGCGGCGCTCATGTAGGACAACATCGTAAAGATGAAACACGCCAAGATGAGATCCGCGCCTTGCTGGTCGATTTACCTGGATATGGTTATGCAGAAGTTCCTGGCGCAGCAAAGAATCATTGGAATATTCTGCTCGGCAACTATGTGCAAACGCGGGAGCAATTATCTGCCTTGATTTTAATCATGGACTCACGCCGTCCGTTTACTGATCTAGATAAACAAATGCTGGAATGGTTCGCACCTACAGGTCGTCCGGTTCACTGCTTACTCACTAAAGCAGATAAACTGAATCGCAATGACGCAACCAACGCTTTACGCTTGGCCCAAAACATTCTTGCTAGCTACACCGATAAAGATGGGATCCCTTATCCCTACACTGCTCAATTATTTTCAGCTTTAAACCGCACAGGTATAGAAGAAGCCGATGCAAAGATTCGTGAATTGACTGGATTAGATCAAACGCCTGAACCCAATACTGAAGCAATTGGCGACAACGACACCACCTCTGATTTTGTATAAACTCAGACTAAATTCCGAAAAAAAACCCCGACACCTAAAGGTGCGGGGCGAAAAAAAACGCCAATCGAATGGGAACAAATGGCGTCCCGCTTAGGGAGGACCAGCGGTAAGCGTAATGCCTGATACTATGAGTTAAATTCGTAAGAAAAGTTTCATTAACCTCGATAATTTTTTTATTGCCATGTCTAATACACTATCCGCTCAGTTTCCTCATATCCGCATGCGCCGTATGCGCCGCGATGCCTTCTCACGCAATCTCATGCGCGAAAATCATGTCACTGCATCCGACTTAATTTATCCAGTATTCCTTATTGAGGGAGAGAACAAAGTGGAAGCGGTCGCATCTATGCCTGGTGTGGCGCGCTTGTCTTTAGACAAATTATTAGAAGTAGCAGATGACTGCGTGCAATTGGGAATTCCAGTATTAGCACTTTTTCCATCGATCAATAATTCTCTCAAGACTGAAGATGGCGTCGAAGCGACCAATCCTGACGGTTTAATTCCACGTGCGATCCGTGCTTTGAAAGCACGTTGTCCTGAGCTCGGCATTTTGACCGACATCGCTTTAGATCCTTACACTAGTCACGGTCAAGATGGTCTGATCAATGATGATGGTTACGTGCTCAACGACGAGACCACCGCCATGTTGGTAAGACAAGCATTGACGCATGCTGAGGCAGGTGCCGACGTGGTTGCGCCTAGCGACATGATGGACGGTCGCATCGGTGCGATTCGCGCGGCTCTGGAAAGTAACGGATATATTCACACGCGCATCATGGCTTATTCAGCCAAATACGCGTCTGCTTTTTATGGTCCTTTCCGCGACGCCGTTGGCTCTGCTGGCAATCTGGGCAAAAGTAATAAAGCAAATTATCAAATGGATCCAGCAAACAGCAACGAAGCCTTACGCGAAGTTGCTTTGGATTTAGCAGAAGGCGCAGATATGGTGATGGTGAAGCCAGGTATGCCTTATCTGGATATTGTGCGCCGCGTGAAAGACGAATTCAAAGTGCCGACTTTCGCTTATCAAGTCAGTGGCGAATATGCCATGATTAAGGCGGCCGCACAAAATGGTTGGCTCGATCACGACAAAACGATGATGGAAGCGATACTCGCGTTTAAGCGTGCTGGTGCTGATGGCATATTGACTTACTTTGCACGTGACATTGCGCGTTTGTTAAAGTAAATCAACGCAAAACCGCTCGACACAATTTGATGGCTTAGTTTGTAAAACATGGATATTTTTTTCATCAGTGAAACACAGGTCGCACTTAATGCAAAAACCTTTACCAACGACGACGGTCTGATTGGTGACGGTGAAAACGATCAAATTGATGACACGCCTCATTTCATATGGATCGATTGCACGCATGATGACGTCGCTTGCGATACCGAGGCGTGGCGCGATGAGGTGGAAAAATTAACTGGTATTCGCGTCTACGATTTGCATTTGAAAGACATCTGCAATTTAAGCCATCCATCCTATTTCGATGCGACACAAGATTATGAACTAGTCGTCTTCCAGAAGTTGGCCTTAAACGCTGAAACGAATACGATCGTCGAAGCCAACAAAAAAAGAATTCCAGCAGCCTTGCATCGCTTGCAAACACAGCCCGTTTCTTTTCTTTTGCTGGGCAATGCTTTAATCACCATACGCTCGATACAAAGCCGCACGATAGAAGGCATGCGCGCGCGCCTGCTTAGCTACAAACACAAAGATGGCAGTAACCTCAGCAGCCGCTTACCCGCATCGCCAGAAGATTTGATGCTGCGTTTGTTGAATCTTATGGTCGATCAGTATCTTGATTTGCGCCAACCTTTGACCAATCAATTGGATCGCTGGCAGCATGCTTTATTAGATCCACGCAAGCCATTTAATAATTGGGTCGCTTTACTCGATTCACGAGTTGAATTACGCAAGCTCGAACATCTATGTGAAGAGCAGTACGATGCGATACAGGAATTGCGCGATCATTTTGTCGACACCTATGATGCCAAAGGTGGCGAGCTCAGCCGTGCGAAAGATTTACTTTTAGTGCGCACGAATGACGTGATGGAACATATCAATCGCGTCTTAAATCATACACGCAGATTAGAAGCATCTTTAGAGTCGTCCGTACAAATTCATTTCGCTGCTGTCGCGCATAAGACCAGTGAAACTATGCGGCTCTTGACCGTCATTACCGCACTGTTTATGCCTTTAACTTTGATCACTGGTATCTTCGGGATGAACTTTACGAAAATGCCGTGGATTAATGAAGACACTGGTTTTAAATGGACCATAGGTCTAATGGGGCTGTCGGTATTATTATTCCTCATTGTGATAGGGATACAAAGCTACACCAGAAATCGTGGACAGCGCTCCGCAAACTAATAATTCAGATTCATTCAATCTTACATAAATCTACTGGCATGCATACACATAGTTTTCTCTGGCACGATTATGAAACTTTTGGCGCGCAAGCCAGACGCGATCGGCCAGCTCAATTTGCCGCGATTCGCACCGACGCGGACCTGAATGAAATCGGCGAACCTATCAATATTTTTTGTAAACCAGCGAATGATTTTTTGCCTGATCCGCAATCTTGCCTCATCACGCATATCACGCCGCAGCAATGTCTGAAACAAGGTTTGTCGGAACATGAATTTGCAGCTCAAGTAGAACGCGCACTTGCTGCCACTGGCACTATAGGAGTCGGCTATAACACGATACGTTTTGATGATGAAATTACGCGCTTTATGTTCTGGCGCAACCTGATCGATCCCTATGCGCGTGAATGGCAAAATCAATGCGGACGCTGGGATATTATGGACATGGTACGCACTACTTATGCGCTGCGTCCTGAAGGCATTAACTGGCCCTTAAATGATGAGGGAAAACCCAGCTTTCGTCTGGAGCATTTGACGGCAGCGAATGGCATTTCGCATACTGCGGCACATGATGCCTTATCCGACGTACGCGCCACAATCGCTTTGGCAAAATTAATCAAGGATAAGCAACCCAAACTATTTTATTTTTGCTTCGCACTACATAAGAAAGACAGAGTGGCTACTGAAATCGGTTTACCCTTACTAGGCAAACCATTTTTACATATCTCCGGTATGTTCAGTACCGAGCGTGGTTGTCTGGCAGTGATGTGGCCTTTAGCCATACACCCGACCAATAAAAATGAAGTGATCGCTTGGGATTTGCAATTTGATCCGAGCGAATTGCTACATCTAGATGTAGCCACGATACAGCAACGCATGTTTAGCAAGAGAGATGCATTGCCTGAAGGCATGTCGCGTTTACCTGTCAAAAGCATACATCTGAACAAATCGCCTATCGTGATCGGTAATCTAAAAACGCTAAGCGATGACATGGCAGCGAAGTGGAACATCGATATGCAGCAAGTAATAGCGCACGCCGATATCGCGCAAAACATACAGGCAAGACTCAGCCCACAACTTTGGGAACAAGTCTATAGTCGCCCAGGCTTCGAAGCTGTCGATGTCGATGAAGATTTATATGGCGGCTTTATCAGCGGCGCAGATAGAAAAATATTGAATGATTTGCGCCAGATGAATCCTCGGCAATTGGCGAACGCGCATCCGCATTTTAATGATCAACGCTTGAGCGAATTATTGTTCCGCTATCGCGCACGCAATTTCCCAGAATCACTCAGCAAAGATGAGATTCAAGCATGGGAAGAACATCGCGTGGGTAGATTATTAGATGGCGCAGCGAATGCACGGACGGTCGATATGTATTTCAACGAAATCGATCAGTTATCCGAGTCGGCTGACGATGACGCCGAGGAGATTCTTAGCGCGCTATATGATTACGCTGAGTTAGTCGTTCCAGTTAGGTAAAGTATGTAAAAAAACTGGCTTGGTTCGAGACCTTGCCAGCGCTTTCATCTTAATCGATTAATCTCACACCTTTACTGAATCATTTTAACTTCTGCAAAGAGTTCAAAAATTTATCCGCGTTTTGATAACCAATTACACGCGTATTTGAAATCTCTTTCCCATCAGTTCCAAAGAAAATAATCCCCGGCGGCCCAAATAAACCGAAGCGTTTCAAGAGTACTTTATCATCTGCATTATTCGCAGTCACATCCACTTGCAACAACAAAATTTGATCCAACTGCGCTTTCACTCTTGGCTCGACGAAGGTCAGCTTTTCCATCTCTTTGCACGAAACGCACCAGTCGGCATAAAAATCTAACATCACGATTTTGCCATTGGATTGCGCCAAAATAGTATCCAATTCAGCAGACGATTTGACACGTTGAAACTGTACATGCTGGACATTGCCAGTAAGGTGCGCGATTGGAGCCAAAGCATCACGACCACCAGTCGCAAGACCAAGCAATTGCACCCCGCCTCCAATCACACAAAGGATCGCAATCATTTTAGAAAATATTTTACCCTTGTAGAACACCAACTGATGAACGCCGTAGCCAATGAGCAAAATAGCCCATGCACTCATCTGTATTACAGGTGGCAAGACTGGCGACACCATCCAAATTGCCATTGCCAACATCAATACACCGAAAAAGCGCTTGATTTGCTCCATCCACACACCAGCGCGTGGCAATAAACTACCTGCCGATATTCCTACCATCAGTAAAGGGACGCCCATACCCATCGCCAAAGAAAACAAAGCAGTTCCGCCTACCACGACATTCTTAGTTTGACTGATATACACCAAAGCGCCTGCCAAAGGTGCAGCGACACATGGACCGACAATCAACGCGGAAATCGCACCCATCAGAAACACACCTGCCATCTTCCCGTTGCGCTGACCTTCAGAGAAATAGGTCAGACGTGTTTGAATCGCTGCTGGCATTTGCAGTTGATAAACACCAAACATCGACAAGGATAAAACAATCATAAAAAACGCGAATGCAGAAAGGACCCAAGGGTTTTGCAACGCAGCCGAAAGCCCCTCACCTAGCAGCCCAGCAGCGACACCCAAACTGGTGTACACCAAAGCCATGCCGAGCACGTAGCTCAAAGATAAAAAGAAGCCACGACTACGCTTAACGGCAGC
This sequence comes from uncultured Undibacterium sp., assembly GCA_963512475.1. GTDB lineage: Bacteria > Pseudomonadota > Gammaproteobacteria > Burkholderiales > Burkholderiaceae_D > Undibacterium. The sequence goes on along the minus strand of CAUPNA010000048.1, from coordinate 16,273 downwards.
GCCTTCGCCGACAATTATGAATGAGAGTATAGGCACCATTGGCAACACGCAAGGGGTCAGCGACAAACCCAAGCCAAGCAACAGAAACAAAGGAATGATCAAACTTAATCGACCACTTTGCAAAGCGTCGGCGATGCTGGATAGCTCTCCGCTATCCTGTGCGGCCTGTGGTGTTGCACCAGAGTTATTCGCGATATCTGCCACTGCCACGGGCAGTGTCAATTCCATAGGTGGATAACATAAGCCAGCGTCAGCGCAACCCTGCAGTTCCAGTTTCAATTGAAAATCAACAGTCGCCTTTACAGGTATCTGTACTACCAATTCGCGATAGTAGGTTTCGACATCTTTTTGAAAAGTTTCATCGAATTTGACTTTACCGGCAGGGAGCTGAATCGCACCCAACTGAGCGCCTTGCGCAGCGAATTTCAAACGTTCACGATAAAGATAGTAAGCATCAGCGATAGTGTAAGTTATGCGCACCTGATCTTTGCTTATCATCTGCGCCTTAACCTTAAATGCCTTCTCCGGTTCCAGGAATTCTTCCGCCTTTACTGTTGAGGCAAAGAGGAGAAGAATGCTCAAAAACCCCACAAACAGGCGCTTAGCGCAATTAGTTGAGAATAGTGGAAGCAAGGTATCGCGCGTCGATCGAAAAAGGGGAAAATATTTCATGGTTTTCTTTGAAATTCATAACATTTGCCTTAAGATTCGATCCGACCATCTTGGTTCATTTTCACCAAGACGAGGAGATCAGCGGCTAGATCCGCTATCTTAACGGAATACTCGCAACGACGTCGGCGAAGCTACTTTAGTCCAGCTTCAAGGCCGAAAAACCTACTCGAATAACTAAGTCAAATAACTATATCGAACTAATAAGATCAGTTCCGACAATTTTTTGAATTCGGAAAATATGGGACTTATCGCTATCAAATAATCTGCGTGTAGAAATAGAAAAAGCCGTTCATTTTACTGAACGGCTTCATATTCCAGAACGGCTAATTACAAATTAGCTTATTCGTCAACTGTTGGTGCGTCAGCAGCATCAGAGACTTCTGGGCGATCCAACAATTCTACATAGGCCATAGGCGCATTGTCGCCAACGCGGAAACCCATTTTCAAAATACGCAGGTAACCACCATTGCGATTTGCAAAACGTGGACCCAATTCAGCGAACAACTTTTGAACGATTTCACGATCGCGCAAACGGTTGAATGCCAAACGTTTGTTTGCCAATGTGTCTGTTTTAGCCAAAGTCAAGATTGGCTCAACAACGCGGCGCAATTCTTTTGCTTTTGGCAGAGTTGTTTTGATTGCTTCGTGGCGCAACAGAGAAACTGTCATATTGCGCAACATTGCTAAACGGTGTGATGATGTACGATTCAGCTTACGTAAGCCGTGACGATGACGCATGGTACTTCCTTTCGATTGTTTAAAAATTCCAGTTCTTCTATCGTCAAACCATTTGACGCGGACCGGTAATATTGTTTACTTCATTGCTACAGAATAGGATGCCTTTAGAATTCAATTTTAGGGATGCAGTGCAAGGCGCAAAGCACAGCAATACACCAGTATTGCGCGCATCGCATTGTCAATTCGACGAAGCAATGTGCCCTACAATTGAATTTCTAAAGGCGTCCTAAAAATTACTTCTCTAAACCAGCTGGTGGCCAGTTTTCTAACTTCATGCCCAAAGACAGACCACGGGAAGCTAACACTTCTTTGATTTCGTTCAAAGATTTGCGCCCCAAGTTTGGTGTCTTCAACAATTCGTTTTCGCTACGTTGGATCAAGTCACCAATGTAGTAAATATTTTCGGCTTTCAGGCAGTTCGCTGAACGTACTGTCAATTCCAAATCATCAACTGGACGCAACAGGACTGGATCAACAGCAGGTGCACGTGATGGTGCTTCTGCAGCTGCTTCAGTGCCTTCCAATGCTGCGAATACGTGCAACTGATCAACCAAGACGCGAGCGGATTGACGAATCGCTTCTTCTGGTGTGATCACGCCATTTGTTTCGATGTTGATGATCAACTTGTCCAAATCCGTACGTTGTTCAACGCGAGCAGATTCAACAGAGTAAGAAACACGACGTACTGGAGAGAAAGACGCATCCAGAATGATACGACCAATTGTTTTGTTCGCATCTTCAGACAAACGACGTACGTTACCAGGAACGTAGCCACGACCTTTTTCCACTTTGATTTGCATATCCAATTTGCCGCCAGCGGTCAAATTAGCAATCACGTGATCTGGATTAATCAGTTCTACGTTATGTGGCAAATCGATGTCGGAAGCCAATACTGCGCCTTCGCCTTCTTTTTTCAAAGTCAAAGTGACTTCATCACGTTCGTGCAACTTGAAGACAACGCCTTTCAAGTTCAACAAAATATCGACTACGTCTTCTTGCACGCCATCGAGAGTTGAGTACTCATGCACAACACCGGCGATAGTCACTTCAGTTGGCGCGTAACCAACCATAGAAGACAACAAGACGCGGCGTAAAGAGTTACCTAGTGTATGACCGAAACCACGTTCAAATGGCTCCATCACTACTTTCGCTGAGCCAGGGCCCAACATTTCAACGTCGATAATACGAGGCTTAAACAGATTGTTTTGCATTATTTGTCCTTTTCAATACCCTCGGTTCGTTACACCGATAAGGCTGATGGCAAAAAGAAAAAAGCCTGCCCATCGTAAAATGAGCAGGCGGTGAAACCTAATATTAACGTGAGTACAATTCAACGATCAGAGATTCGTTGACATCGTGAGCGATGTCGCTACGATCTGGCATAGCCTTGAAAGTACCTTCCATTTTCTTGGAGTCTACAGAGACCCAAGATGGCATACCGATTTGTTCAGCCAAAGCCAAAGCTTCAACGATACGAACTTGTTTTTTGGATTTTTCACGAACCGCAACAACGTCACCAGCTTTAACTTGGTAAGAAGCGATGTTAACTACACCGCCGTTGACTGTGAATGCTTTATGGCTGACCAACTGACGTGCTTCTGCACGTGTGGAGCCGAAACCCATACGGTATGCAACGTTGTCCAAACGGGATTCCAACAATTTCAACAAAGTTTCGCCAGTGTTACCTTTTTGACGATCAGCTTCTGCGAAATAACGACGGAATTGACGCTCTAACACACCGTACATACGTTTAACTTTTTGTTTTTCACGCAATTGATTACCGAAGTCGGAAGTACGTGCGCCAGATTTCGCGCCGTGTTGACCTGGTTTTACATCTAATTTGCATTTTGAATCCAAAGAGCGACGTGCGCTTTTCAGGAACAGATCCGTGCCTTCGCGGCGGGATAATTTTGCTTTAGGTCCGATATAACGTGCCACAGTAATTTCCTTTAAAAATGACGTAAGTGCCGTGTGACAACCTACGCTAGTCTGATCTACCAACAATCAGACAGTGGTCTTATTAAATAAAAATCGAATAAGAAAAAATCGTATCAAAAATACGAAAGACAAAACCCACCAAATGAATTGGCGGGCTGCATTCTAACATGATTGCTAGAATTATTCAAAGCTTAGCCTAAGCCAAGCATTGAATTAGATACGACGACGCTTTGGAGGGCGGCAGCCGTTATGTGGTACTGGCGTAACGTCTTGGATCAAGGAGATCTTGATACCCAAATTATTCAAAGCACGCACAGAAGATTCACGGCCTGGACCTGGACCTTTGATGCGAACTTCGAGGTTTTTGATACCGCACTCAACCGCAACTTTACCTGCTGCTTCCGCTGCAACCTGAGCCGCGAAAGGAGTAGATTTACGTGAGCCTTTAAAACCTTGACCACCAGCTGTTGCCCAAGACAATGCATTGCCTTGACGATCAGTGATCGTGATGATGGTGTTGTTGAAAGATGCGTGAACGTGTGCGATACCTTCAGCAACATTTTTCTTAACTTTTTTACGAGCGCGTGCTGCCGCTGCGTTATTTTGTGCTTTTGCCATAATTGGTTCCTTGAATCCAGTTGGTGTCAACTACGCTGGATTATTTTTTCAATGATTGCGCTGCTTTACGTGGGCCCTTACGTGTACGTGCATTCGTACGTGTACGTTGACCACGAACAGGCAAACCTTTGCGATGACGCATGCCGCGGTAGCAGCCTAAGTCCATCAAACGCTTAATGTTCATCGAGATTTCACGACGAAGATCACCCTCAACGACGTATTTTGCAATACTGTCGCGAAGCTTTTCTAACTCGCTGTCGTCCAGATCTTTGACCTTTTTAGTTGTCAATACACCCGTTGCTGCACAGATATCTGCTGCGCGTGGGCCGCCAATACCATAGATTGCTTGTAAGCCAATTACGGTATGCTGATGATTTGGGATATTAACCCCTGCTATACGTGCCATTCGTTATTCCTCGTTCAATAACGTTAATTAACCTTGGCGCTGTTTATGACGCGGTTCTGTGCATATAACACGAACTACGCCTTTGCGCTTGATGATCTTGCAGTTGCGGCAAATCCGCTTGACTGATGCGAGAACTTTCATTTTTGCCCTCTTCCCTTCTAGTTCAATTTAATTTACTTGGTCCGGAACACAATGCGTGCTCGGCTCAAATCATAAGGCGTCAATTCTACTGTCACCTTATCACCAGGAAGAATGCGGATATAATTCATTCGCATTTTTCCTGAAATATGGCCAAGCACAACATGCCCATTTTCCAACTTAACTCGAAATGTTGCATTCGGAAGATTCTCTAGAATCTCTCCCTGCATCTGTATAACGTCGTCTTTTGCCATTCGATCTGCTGTTCCTTTGGTGTGCTTACCGTGAAGGTATGCCGCCCTTGAAATTTGCTTTACGAAGAAGCGATTCGTATTGCTGTGACATTACGTAATTCTGCACTTGAGCCATAAAGTCCATGGTCACCACCACTATAATCAACAGCGATGTGCCGCCGAAATAAAATGGTACTTTCCAATGTGCGATCAGCAATTCTGGCAACAAGCAAACTAATGCAATGTACACCGCGCCAATCAAAGTCAAACGCATCAAAATCTTGTCGATATAACGGGATGTTTGATCACCTGGACGAATCCCTGGGACGAAAGCACCACTCTTCTTCAAGTTATCAGCTGTCTCTTTGCTGTTAAATACCAGCGCAGTGTAGAAGAAGCAGAAGAAGATAATCGTTACAGCGTAAAGCAATGCATGGACAGGTTCACCGGTAGTCAGAGAACTTGCTAAATCTTGCAAGAACCGAACAAACCCAGAATCCTGATCTTGCGCTCCTTTTGCAAACATACCGGTAATCGTGGCAGGCAGCATAATAATAGAAGAAGCAAAGATCGGAGGAATTACACCTGCCATATTCAACTTGAGTGGCAAATGACTGCTTTGACCACCATAAACTTTATTGCCAACCTGACGCTTCGCATAGTTGACCAGAATCTTACGTTGGCCACGTTCTACGAACACAACCAGATAAGTAACTGCAACAACCATCACGCAAATAATCAACGCGGAAAACGCTTGCATAGAGCCAGTACGAACTAGTTCGAACAAGCCTGCTAATGCACCTGGCAAGCCAGCGACAATACCTGCAAAGATGATGATAGAAATACCGTTACCTAAACCGCGCTCAGTGATTTGCTCACCTAACCACATCAGGAACATCGTGCCAGTTACCAGGGTAACGACAGTGGTAAATCTAAACGCCACTCCAGGATCTAACACCAAACCTGCTTGCGTTTCCAAACCAAAAGCAATGAAGAAAGCCTGCACCACACCCAGTACCAAAGTACCGTAACGTGTGTATTGAGTAATCTTACGACGACCCGACTCGCCCTCTTTCTTCAGTGCCTCTAGTTGCGGGGACACTACTGACATCAACTGCATAATAATAGAGGCAGAAATGTAAGGCGTAATTCCCAGCGCCAAAATTGTAAAGCGAGACAAAGCACCACCAGAGAACATGTTAAACATACCCAAAATACCATTTTGGTTTTGCTTAAACAAATCTTCTAATACCTTTGGATCAATTCCAGGAACAGGTATATGTGCGCCTATCCTATATACAACCAGTGCTGCTAGTAAAAACCATAGTCTCCCCCAAGGAAAACCACTTGCAGCACTTTTAGTTTGTTGAGGAGATGTTGCCAATGTTTGCTCCTGTTTTGACTTAATTAAGCAGATGCTTTAACTTTAGCAGGTAATTTCTTAACCACTGGTGCAATCACTAATTCAGTCACTGTTCCGCCAGCAGCTTCGATTGCAGCTTTAGCACCTTTGCTGACGATTAAGCCATTCAAAGTTACTTTTTTAGTGATCTCGCCTGACAAAATCACGCGAACAACACGTGCTAATTCAGAAACGACACCAGCTTGCTTCAATGCCAAAACATCGATTTCTGTGACTGGCAAATTTTCCAGGTCAGACAAACGAACTTCTGCTTTGTAAGGCGTTGCCAAAGATTTAAAACCACGCTTAGGCAAACGACGCTGCAAAGGCATTTGACCGCCTTCGAAACCGACTTTATGAAAGCCGCCTGTACGAGATTTTTGACCTTTATGACCACGACCCGCTGTTTTACCGATACCAGAACCGATACCACGACCCACACGACGTTTGTAGTGTTTAGCGCCATCAGCTGGTTGGATTGTATTTAATTCCATAATTTGCTCCGATCGTAAACCCTAAGGCTTACGATACAACCTTCACAAGATACGAGACTTTATTGATCATACCGCGCACTGCTGGTGTGTCTTGCAATTCAGAAACTGAATTTACGCGACGCAGACCTAAGCCGCGCACAGTAGCACGATGTGACTCGCGCGTACCGATCAAACCCTTGACCAATTGTACTTTAACTGTAGTTGTCATTTCGCTCACCTTAGCCCAAAATTTCTTCAACGGACTTACCGCGCTTTGCAGCGATATCGGAAGGCGTACTCATTTTCGACAAACCGTTCAAAGTTGCACGAACCATGTTATATGGATTAGTAGAGCCATTTGACTTAGCAACTACATTGACCACACCTAACACTTCGAAAATCGCGCGCATTGGACCACCAGCAATAACGCCAGTACCTTCTTTAGCAGGCATCATCATTACTGATGAGGCGCCATGCTTACCAGTCACTGCATGTTGCAATGTACCGTTTTTCAAAGTTACCTTAATCATTTTGCGGCGGGCTTCTTCCATCGCTTTTTGTACGGCTACTGGAACTTCTTTCGATTTTCCTTTACCCATACCGATGCGACCGTCACCATCACCAACGACTGTCAGTGCTGCGAAACCCATGATACGACCACCCTTAACCACCTTGGTTACACGGTTGATCGCGATCATTTTTTCGCGCATGCCATCATCCGGCTTGTCGGCTGCTGTTTTTGCTTGCATTTTTGCCATGACAATATTCCTTAGAACTTCAAGCCGGCTTCACGCGCGGCTTCTGCCAACGCCTTCACACGACCGTGGTAACGAAAACCGGAGCGATCAAACGCGACTTCGGTAACTCCTGCTTTCAATGCTTTTTCCGCAACGCGCTTACCAATCAAAGTGGCTGCCGCAGCATTACCACCGTGCTTAGATGCCGCCGCCAATTCTGCACGCACTTCAGCTTCCACTGTAGATGCAGATGCCAATACTTTGGAATCCGCATCAATGATGCTGGCGTAGATATGCAGGTTCGTACGGTGCACAGATAAACGTGTGACCTTGAGCTCTGCGATCTTGGCACGGGTTTGAGTCGCGCGGCGCAGACGTGATTGTTTCTTATCCATCGTCTAACCCCTATTACTTCTTCTTGGTTTCTTTAATCACAACCACTTCGTCCGCGTAGCGGACACCCTTGCCTTTATAAGGCTCTGGGCTGCGGTATGCACGAACTTCTGCTGCGACCTGACCAACTTGCTGCTTATTCACACCTTTGATGAGAATTTCAGTAGGAGTTGGTGTTGCACATGTCACGCCAGCTGGCATGTCATGAACGACAGGATGAGAAAAACCCAAGGAGAGATTCAACTTGTCGCCTTGCGCTTGCGCTTTATAACCAACGCCGACGAGGTTCAACTTCTTTTCAAATCCTTTAGTAACACCGTTAACCATGTTATTAACTAAGGCACGCAGGGTACCAGTCATAGCATTAGCTTCACGGCTGTCATTTGCCGGTTTGAAATTCAGGACACCACTTTCGTTTGCGATAGACACTAAGCCATTCAAGCTTTGTGTCAACACGCCCATTGGACCTTTTACTGTAATCGCCGCTGCTGAGATTGCAACTTCTGCACCTGCTGGCAACGCGATTGGCATTTTACCTACTCGAGACATCTTGCACTCCTTAGGCGACGTAGCAAATAACTTCGCCACCGACACCGGTTGCGCGCGCTTTGCGGTCAGTCATAACGCCCTTAGGTGTGGACACAATGGCCACGCCCAAACCGTTCATCACACTTGGGATCTCGTCTTTACCTTTGTAAATACGGAGACCTGGACGTGATACACGTTCCAAGCGCTCAATAACAGGACGTCCTGCATAATATTTCAAACCGATTTTCAATTCAGATTTACCAGCAGCGTCAACTACTGCGAAATCCTCAATGTAGCCTTCGTCCTTCAGTACATTTGCAATTGCAATTTTTACCTTAGAGGACGGCATCGCGACGGCAGTCTTTTGAACAACTTGCGCGTTACGGATGCGGGTCAGCATATCGGCGATAGGATCGCTCATACTCATTGCTTATTCTCCTATTACCAGCTAGCTTTAGTCATACCCGGGATTTCACCACGCATGGCGAATTCACGGACTTTAATACGGCCCAAACCGAACTTACGGAATGTGCCACGTGGACGACCTGTCAAAGCGCAGCGATTGCGCTGACGAGTCGGATTAGAATTACGTGGCAATGCCTGCAACTTCAAACGAGCTAAATATTGCTCTTCTGGAGTTTTTGATTGGTCATCAATGATGGCCTTCAATTCGGCGCGTTTGCCAGCGAATTTCTTCACCAAATCTGCACGCTTTTGCTCACGATTAATCAGTGCCAATTTTGCCATGGCGACCTCAGTTTCTGAACGGAAATTTAAATGCGGCGAGAAGCGCTTTTGCTTCTTCGTCGGTCTTAGCTGTCGTAGTAATACTGATATTCATACCACGCAACGCGTCAATCTTGTCGTACTCGATTTCAGGAAAAATGATCTGCTCCTTAACACCGATATTGTAGTTACCACGACCGTCAAACGCGCGGCCAGATACACCACGAAAATCACGAACGCGTGGCAAAGCCACAGTCACGAAACGATCCAAGAATTCGTACATATGATTACCACGCAGGGTGACCATACAACCAATTGGATAGCCTTCGCGGATTTTAAAACCAGCGATCGCTTTACGCGCCTTAGTTACGACAGGTTTTTGACCTGCAATCTTCGTCAAATCGCCAACCGCGTGCTCGATAATTTTCTTATCAGCAATCGCTTCGGACAAACCCATATTCAGGGTGATCTTCAAGATGCGAGGAACTTCCATTGGAGACTTGTATGAAAACTTCTCAGTCAAATCTGCAACGATTTTATCTTTATATAATGCTTGTAGACGGGCCATGACTTTATGCCTTCACAACTTCGCCAGTAGACTTATAGACGCGGACTTTCTTACCATCCACAACCTTAAAACCTACACGGTCTGCTTTACCAGATGCAGCATTAAACAACGCCACATTGGAAACATGAATCGGCATCACTTTATCCACGATGCCACCAACTGCTCCAGTCATTGGGTTAGGCTTAGTCGCTTTTTTAGCAACATTAACACCTGCAACAACAACGTAATTTGCATCAACGCATTGCTGCACTTGACCGCGCTTACCTTTGTCTTTACCCGTCAAGACGATGACTTCGTCGTTTTTACGAATCTTATTCATCACGACTCCTTACAGCACTTCTGGAGCAAGCGAAACGATCTTCATGAAACGCTCAGTACGCAGTTCACGCGTTACTGGGCCGAAAATACGAGTCCCGATAGGCTCAAGTTTTGCATTTAACAACACTGCAGCATTGCTGTCGAACTTAACCAAAGATCCATCTTGACGACGAACACCTTTAGCAGTGCGAACCACAACTGCATTGTAAATTTCACCTTTTTTTACGCGACCGCGTGGCGCAGCAGACTTGACTGTTACCTTGATAACATCACCGATCCCTGCATAACGACGCTTAGAGCCACCCAACACCTTAATGCACAAAACTTCGCGCGCACCAGTATTGTCAGCCACTTCTAGCCGGCTTTCTGTTTGAATCATATTGTTCTCTTTCCCAACTTAATCCACACAATCCGCACACTGCAAATCTGTAGTCAGTCTTGGTCCCGCCAGCCAACTCTTTTATTGTCAGACGCCTTAGAAGCACAAATAACAATGCACGAGTCAACCGATTAGGTGGACGATTTTTTAACCACTCTCAAATTGATCCTTGAGAGACATTTAAGCTGTCATTCACAAGCTTTGCAAATGACAGCCCATCATTATTACATCAAAAAACGATTACTGCAACAACTATTTATAAAACTGGCGCAACTTGCACAACGCGAGTCAATGTCCAAGCTTTAGTCTTAGAGATTGGACGACCCTCTTGAATCTCGACTGTGTCACCGGCTTTTGCCTGGTTAGCTTCATCGTGCGCGTGATATTTCGCCGTGCGCATAATGATCTTACCGTACAAAGGATGTTTAACGTGACGCTCAACTAATACTGTCACCGTCTTATCCATCTTGTCGGATACAACTTTGCCAATCAATGTGCGCTTCAATGCAACTTTAGTTTGATCGTTCATTATTTGGCATCCTTCTGATTCATGACTGTTTTAACTCTGGCGATGTCACGACGAACTTTTTTAAGTTGCGAAGTGTTATTCAACTGTTGCGTAGCGATTTGCATACGCAGGCTGAATTGTGCCTTCAACAAATCATTCAATTCTTTCGTCAAAGCTGCCGAGTCTTTGCCTTGGAGTTCAGATACTTTCATTTACAACTCCCTATTAAGTGCCGACTTGACGTACGACAAACGTTGTCAACAATGGTAATTTAGCAGCTGCTAAGCGGAAAGCTTCGCGTGCCAACGTTTCATCAACGCCATCCATCTCGTACAACATTTTGCCTGGTTGAATCTCGGCAACGTAGTACTCTGGATTACCCTTACCATTACCCATACGAACTTCAGCTGGTTTCTGAGAAATTGGCTTATCTGGGAAAATACGAATCCAGATACGGCCACCACGTTTGATATGACGAGTCATAGCGCGACGTGCCGCTTCAATTTGACGGGCCGTAATACGACCACGTGCAATTGCTTTCAAACCAAATTCACCGAAAGAAACTGCTGTGCCACGGTCATGGGATATACCCTTGTTGCGGCCCTTTTGTTCCTTACGATACTTTCTGCGTGCTGGTTGCAGCATGATTATTCTCCTGCTTTCTCAGCTGGTGCCGCTGCGCCGTCAGCTGCTTTCGTGCGAACACGTTTAGCTGCTGGAGCTGCTGCTGTACCAGTTGGCGTTTGACCTTCAGGGCGCTTTGCACGAGGACGGCTATTTGGCTTGCCATCTTCGCGACGTGGGCCACGACGTTTTTTGTCGTCCTCTGGTGTAGATTCGATTACAGGAGCGTCGCCATTAGCTAAACGATCACCTTTGTAAACCCACACTTTAACGCCAATAATACCGTATGTCGTAGATGCTTCACTTGTACCGTAATCGATATCAGCGCGTAAAGTATGCAGAGGCACTCGACCTTCGCGATACCATTCTTTACGAGCAATTTCGATACCATTCAAACGACCACTAGACATGATCTTGATACCCTTAGCACCCAAACGCATTGCATTTTGCATCGCACGCTTCATCGCGCGGCGGAACATAATACGCTTTTCGAGTTGCTGAGAGATTGAATCAGCGATCAATTGAGCATCGATTTCTGGCTTACGAATTTCTTCGATATTTACGTGCACTGGCACGCCCATGATCTTTGCCAAATCCGCTTTCAAGGATTCGATATCTTCGCCTTTTTTACCAATCACAACACCTGGACGGGAGCTGTAAATAGTAATACGTGCATTTTTTGCCGGACGCTCAATAGTGATACGACCTACTGATGCATTTTTCAATTTCTTTTTGAGGTACTCACGTACTTTGATATCTTCATTGAGCATAGTGGCAAAATTTGCATTGCCAGCATACCAACGTGAAGACCAATTACGTGTTACCGCTAAACGGAAACCGGTTGGATGTATCTTCTGTCCCATCGTGACTCCTTAGTTACCAACAGTCACATAAATGTGACAGGATTGTTTAGAGATACGATCACCACGACCTTTTGCGCGCGCTGTAAAGCGTTTGAGAATTGGTCCTTTTTCGACATAAATCGTCGTAACTTTCAATTCATCGATATCGGCACCATCATTGTGCTCGGCATTAGCAATTGCTGATTCCAAGACTTTCTTAATGATAGTCGCGCCTTTTTTCGGACTGAAGGCTAAGATGTTTAATGCTTGATCGACTTTCTTACCACGGATCAAGTCTGCAACCAAGCGACCTTTTTGCTCGGACAGACGTACACCCTTCAATATTGCTTTGGTTTCCATATTATCTCTTCGCTTTCTTATCCGCGATATGACCTTTAAATGTGCGAGTCAATGCGAATTCGCCCAATTTATGGCCTACCATGTTTTCAGAAACGTACACTGGTACGTGCTGCTTACCATTGTGCACAGCGATAGTCAGACCGATGAAATCAGGCATGATTGTCGAACGACGTGACCAAGTTTTAATTGGCTTTTTGTCTTTATTTGCTTGCGCAGCTTCGACTTTCTTTACCAAATGGGCGTCGCAAAACGGCCCTTTTTTAGCTGAACGTGTCATGTGTTACCCCTTATTTCTTGCCACGGCGTGAAACGATCATGGAAGTCGTACGCTTGTTGCGACGTGTCTTCTTACCCTTAGTTTGCTGACCCCATGGAGAAACTGGATGACGTCCTGCTGCTGTCTTACCTTCACCACCACCGTGTGGGTGATCGATAGGATTCATGACAACACCGCGAACTGTCGGGCGAACACCGCGCCAACGCATCGCACCAGCTTTACCAATTTTACGGAGGTTATGCTCACCGTTACCGACTTCACCGATAGTTGCACGGCATTCGATATGGATACGACGAACTTCACCAGAGCGCAAACGCACTTGAGCGTATGTACCTTCGCGAGCCATCAACACCACACCAGCACCAGCAGTACGAGCAATCTGCGCACCCTTGCCTGGCAACATTTCTACGCAATGCATAGTTGTACCGACTGGGATATTGCGGATTGGCAAGCAGTTACCAGATTTGATTGGCGCTTGTGAGCCATTCATAACCTGATCACCAGCAGCCATACCTTTGGATGCAATGATGTATGCACGTTCGCCGTCCGCGTAGCACAACAAAGCAATGTGCGCTGTACGGTTAGGATCGTATTCAATGCGTTCAACTTTCGCAGGAATACCATCTTTAGAACGTTTAAAATCGACTAAACGATAGTGCTGCTTATGACCACCGCCGATGTGGCGAGTAGTGATATGACCATTGTTGTTACGGCCAGCAGTTTTGTTTTTCTTTTCCAACAAAGCAGCAAACGGACGACCTTTATGCAAGCCTTCAGTTACCACTTTAACCATACCACGACGGCCTGGTGAGGTTGGCTTCATCTTAACGAGTGCCATGCTTATGCCCCCTCGGTAAAGTTAATTTCTTGACCTGGCTTCAAGCATACAAAAGCGCGTTTTGTATGATTGCGACGGCCATTAAATTTACCAGTACGTTTTTGTTTGCCCAAGCGGTTAGCTACTTGCACAGATTCAACTTGAACCTTAAACAGCAACTCAACAGCAGCCTTGATTTCTGGCTTAGTTGCATCTGGCATAACCAGGAAAACAACTTGCTCGTTTTTCTCTGCAACCATGGTTGCTTTTTCAGAGATCACCGGAGCCAGCAACACCTTCATCAGGCGTTCTTCACTATGCTTGATTACGCTCATGCCAGCATCTCCTCAATCTTTGTCAAGGCCGCTTTAGTGATCAACACTTTCTTGTAGAAAACCAAAGAAACTGGATCAGCATAACGTGGCTCAACAACCAAAACGTTAACCAGATTGCGAGCAGCCAACATCAAGTTTTCGTTGAAGTCTTCAGTAATAATCAATACTGAATCCAAGCAACCCATTGTCTTCAATTTTTCAGACAACAACTTAGTTTTTGGAGCATCAACAGTCAAACTGTCAACAACATTCAAACGACCTTCACGAGCCAACTGAGACAAGATCGAGCAGATACCTGCGCGATACATCTTCTTGTTAACTTTGTGAGAGAAGTTCTCATCAGGAGAGTTAGGGAAAGCGCGACCGCCTCCACGCCACAAAGGAGAAGATGACATACCGGCACGAGCACGACCCGTACCTTTTTGACGCCATGGCTTCTTGGTTGTGTGGTGAACTTCGTCACGACCCAATTGTTTGCGGTTACCACTGCGAGCATTCGCTTGGTAAGCAACAACAACTTGATGGATCAAGGCTTCATTGTAATCGCGACCAAAAATAGTATCTGGTGCAGCGACGTTAGAAGCAGATTGACCGTCTGCATTTAGGAGCTTCAGTTCCATAGATTAAGCCCCCTTCTTTGCTTTAACTTTAACAGCTGGCGATACAATCACCTGACCGTTTTTCGCGCCTGGAATAGCACCTTTCACCAACAACAATTGGCGATCAGCATCTACACGAGCGATAACAAGATTTTGCACTGTACGCGTAACATCACCCAAGTGACCAGTCATGCGCTTACCTGGGAAAACGCGACCAGGATCCTGCGCCATACCGATAGAACCAGGTACATTATGTGAACGTGAGTTACCGTGAGTTGCACGACCAGATGCGAAGTGGTGACGCTTAATAGTACCGGCATAGCCTTTACCAATTGTCACACCTTGCACGTCGACTTTTTGACCAGCCTCGAACAAGCCAACAGGCACAACATCGCCTGCTTTCAGTTCAGCAGCTTTAGCAGCGTCAACACGGAATTCTTTTAAGACAGTACCAGCTTCCACGCCCGCTTTTGCGAGGTGACCTGCAGCCGCTTTAGTTACACGGGATGCACGGCGCTGACCGAATGTTACCTGAACAGCGGAGTAACCGTCTGTTTCAGGAGTTTTGATTTGTGTCACGCGGTTGTTTGAGACATCTAATACTGTGACTGGAATTGAATCACCATCATCAGTAAAAATGCGCATCATACCAACCTTGCGACCAACTAGGCCCAAGCTCATTGTTTTCTCCATTCTCACCTACGATTGGGTGAGGCTGATGTTTAGAAACTTACTTTTAAGACTTAAAAATAGACAGGCAAAAGCCTGTCAAAATCTAAGCCTTCGATTGTAACCCGAAAAATTTCCACTTACAAGAAAAATTTATTTGAAAATGGAAAATTTTATGGTATGTCAGTTTTTCTGATTTCTTGATGATCACTTCAATTTCAAGCAATCATCAATTCTTCGAGAATTATTACTGATTATTGCAATTTGATTTCCACGTCAACGCCAGCTGGCAAGTCGAGTTTCATCAAAGCATCAACTGTCTTATCCGTTGGATCAACGATGTCCATCAAACGCTGATGCGTGCGGATTTCGAATTGATCACGGGAAGTTTTGTTGACATGCGGGGAACGCAATACGTCGAAACGTTGAATACGTGTTGGCAAAGGAACTGGGCCTTTAACAACAGCGCCGGTACGCTTGGCTGTTTCTACGATTTCCAAAGCTGATTGATCGATTAATTTATAATCGAAAGCTTTCAAGCGGATGCGGATTTTTTGATTTGCTGTAGACATGATATTTCCTATAAAGAACGAGCCACGATGTACTAAATGTGGCATTTTAAACAAAGAGCAATTATTACAAATACTAAAAACTACGGCTGTCGAGCTTAAAAAGCACGACAGCCGACTAGTGTACACCAAATTTCAAATTATTCTAAATTTTATCGATGAAACTGACGAGCCTCACCGATAACTTTTAAAGAATAATTAACCAACGATAATTTTAGCAACAACACCTGCACCAACAGTACGACCACCTTCACGAATCGCAAAGCGGAGACCTTCTTCCATCGCGATCGGGTTGATCAACTTAACTGTAATAGAAACGTTATCACCTGGCATAACCATTTCTTTGTCTTTTGGCAACTCGATTGAACCAGTTACGTCCGTTGTACGGAAGTAGAACTGTGGACGA
>CAUPNA010000047.1:0-26475 GCA_963512475.1 uncultured Undibacterium sp. | reverse complement strand
TTAAGCTCAAAATATCGAAGCGTCATCCCTGCGAAGGCAGGGATCCAGTGTCTTTAGGCTTAACTAAACGGCATTACCGGCGCAGGGGCGGTTTTACATAAATCCTCATTGCTAGTCTCAATCGTCAAAGAGACAATTTGCGATAGACATCGCCACCAAAATCTATGCCAGTAACTTTACCGTCTTCGAGCAAAAACTTAATGATCTGGCCGGAGCCGGTAATCTCGGTTCTAAATGCATGTTGTGTCGCATCGAAAACCTCTAAGGTTTCTGAGAGTTTGCCGATCTTAATCTGTAATCGACCTTCCAACTCGGTGAAAATGAGACTTGCGACAGGGCTTTTAAATTGCCCGCTGTAAGTTGATAATGGTAAAGGCATCGTTGTTTGGCGTTGCGCCCTTTGTGCCATTGAGGCTTTTTCTCTGTCAACAATTTGTGAATACTGCTTTTCTAACTTAGCCGCCGATTGTATTCTTTGTGCAATGCGATCTGGCTCTTGCAATAATTCTGCATAAAGTACATCGACAATGTATTGACTGACTACACTGGCAAGTTGCCCTCCATTGGCGAGAACCACCACGCCGAAACCACGTTCTGGCATCATCGAAATATGCGATGAAAAACCAGCAAAACCCCCGGGGCGTGCGTAACTTAATTGACCCTTATATTCTGCGATATCCCAACCCAGTGACCAGCCTTTGCGATTGAAACCCGCTACGTTCCTTTGTTGTGTAGCGGTCTGTTTGAATGCCTGCGCGATCAGCTTCGCGTCATACACTGTTTTTCCATTCCACTTGCTTTGTTCGAGGTGCACACCTAACCATGCTGCCATATCGTTAGCACTACTAAATGTGCCACCAGCAGCGTGCATATTGGCATCCTCTTTTTTAATCGCTACCGATTGAAATACATCGCCCTTAAACTCATACGGTTGTGCGAGCGCGACGGCTGATAACTGGCTGGTGCGATTCGCACTGTGACGCATGTCAAGTCGCTTAAAGATGTATTCGTCGATCAGATCTTGCCATGACTTGTTTGTCTTTCTCTCGATGATATAGGCCGCCAAAATGGGACCAATATTTGAATAACGAAATTGATTGCCGTTTTTGGCAGGACGATGGTAGATGAGTAAACTGAGTAAGTCATCGATGTCGCGATATTGCGCGCTAAACGCCGTGCGAAAGGTGATCGGTCCATCGCCATCGATGCCATGCGTATGATTGAGAAGGCTTTCTAAGGTAATGAGGTCAACATTGATATCGGGATGAAAGCGCAGCTGTGGCATCAATTGTTTGACTGGTGTTTTAAGAGAGAATCGACCTTGCTGCTCTAACTCAATCGCGATGTGTGCGGTCAGTGATTTGGTGGTAGAAGCGATATAGAAAGGCGTATCGCCAGTGATGGTTTGCGGTCTTTGCAAGTCAGTGACGCCATATCCTTTTGCAAAAACTATTTCCCCATTGGCGACTACCGCAATTGCCATGCCAGGACTAAAGCGTTCAATCAGCTGGCGATCTAATATCCGCTCAAATCGGTCAATTGACTGCGCTTCACTTCTGGCGATAGTGCGGTCGCTTTCTTGAGCGAGAGCCGCGATGTTAACAGAGAGGAGACAAAAGAAAGCTGCGCACCATGTGAAATTTTTCTTAGAAGGCATAGAAATGTCGACAGTCATAAAAGTGAATTAAACCGAGGTATTTCATTAGTGGCATTTTCGGCCGCCTTTGACGTTCTTCGTCGCTCATGGCTAGCCATGAGCTCCTGATTCAGGTCAGAACTACCGCGAAAAGTGCATCCCTTATTTTCCCAAATCCGAGGAAATTCTCGGTTGAACAAAAAAATGTATTAGTAATAAACCTCGAAACGAGCACAGCATTATTTTCTAATGTCCATTTTTGATCTTCAAATTGTTTGAGATAGATTGCTGAATCGCAGGGATAGAGTGCATTTTTATAATGGGTAAAGCGCTGCGACGATGCCTTAGGTCAGTCAAAAAATCGTGCTGGTGACAATGGGTGAAGTAAGTGGTGAGGTGTGAAATTCTTGAGATCAGTGGTTTGAATTTACTATCCTCAATAGAGACGGCACTGGCGCGATTTTAAGTAGATTATGTAATTTAGGATCAATTTAACGTGGTTTATCCAAGGTAAATTAGGTTTCATCACAAAGTATTTTTATCTATTTATTTTAAATTAAAGTGTGAAAGCCAATTTTGGTTAGTTGTCCTAAATCCGTCTTTAATGGAGGTCTTCATGTCACGAATAAAGTACAGGTATTTTTATGCGCTGTCTCTAACGGTTTTTCTATTTTCATCAATGAGCAGTTTCCATGCATCGGCGAACAACGCGACGCCAGTTCTAATTAAGCAAGGCTCAAGTTTGCCTAGGGCAAATTTGCTCAAAGAGGGGACTCATCGTTACTTAAGCTACTTCCGTGATGGTGAAAGTAACATGCCAATTGATATTCGAACTCGCACTGTAAGTTTTGAAACTCGAGACGGAAAAAAGCATATGCAAATTAAGCAACGCTGGGATGGAGTTGGGAAAGTAGAATCAACTAAGTGGATAGACTCATGGTTTGAGGCGGATACATTTGTACCACTTACTCATCAAAGAATCACAGTGCGAGATGGGAAAAAAATCACGGAGGGATTTATTTTTCAGCCCAATAGCATTACTGGTATGCCTGACCTTGCCGAGAATACGCAAAAGGACATGGCTGTCAGTACGCTGGAACCAACATTTAATTTTGAAACAGACATAGAGCTTTTACAGACTTTGCCGCTAGAAGCTGGCTATCAAGCAAGTATTCACTTTTATCACCCAGGTGGAAAAACAGCGCCTACCCGTTATCTTTTTAAAGTAATTGGCAGTGAAACTATCTTCGTAGGCGGGAGCATGATTGAATGTTGGATAGTCACCACCGATTACAATGCACCCAACAGTCTTGCCCAATTTTGGTTTGCAAAAAACACGCAACTCTTAGTGAAGAAAGAGAGTGGTTTGACATCGGGGAAAAAAATAATTCAAGTTCTATTAGATTAAAAAAAGTGGACGGTGCCCGTGCAGGAAGAAAACGGTTGCAGGGCATCGGTAAGCGTTCAACGCAACCATCTGCAAACCAATAAACTAGCAAGCGAAACTCTTTGTCTTCATTGATCAGTAGTTGGTATGAAGCTTAAGCCTATAAAAGTGGTGGCCCGAATCAACGGCAAGACTGGGCGGTGAATGGTTTATCGCTGAGCGAATATGGGCGATGCGCTGAGATCGGTTATTCTATGTTTTGCACTTGGTGCAAAAAACTCGGTCCAATCATTGAAGAAGCAGGACAAAGGTAGCCGAAATGCACCGTCAGCGCTCAATTTGACAAAGGTCAGCATAATTGAAATAGAGGTTCAATCGCCATGCTCTAAAGTGACGACAACATTTCCCTTTTTACGCCCGGTATCGACATAACGATGAGCCTCAACAATCTGTTCGAACTGATAGCGCCTATCAATGACCGATTTGAATTCGCCCGCCTGCGCCAACTCCGCAAGAAAACGTAAATCTTCAGCGCGCGAGGATGCAGGTCCTGCGATTAGCTTCTTGTTACTCGTCATTGACACCCATGGAATCCAAAGCATGTCGGGCAGTCCAGCTAACACCATCAGGAGTCGTCCGCCTTCCTTGAGCGAAGATTTACAACGAGCATAGGGCGCCGTGCCGACCGTATCGACAATGACATCATAGCTTTTGCCATTTTGTGTGAAATCCTCTTTGGTATAGTCGATGACATGACTTGCACCCAGAGACCTGACCAGATCGACATTCGTGCTACCGCAGACCCCTGTCACCTCCGCACCAAAGTGCTTGGCAAGTTGCACTACCGCTGTGCCTACGCCTCCTGACGCACCGTTGATCAGGATACTCTCGCCGTGTTGAAGTTTTCCTCTTCGTAAAAAATCCAAGGCCGTTGTTCCGCCAAAAGAGAGTGAGGCGGCTTCTTCATAGGTTAAGTTAGCGGGTTTTAAAGCTATCGACCCGTTTTCCGGCATGCATTTGTATTCAGCATAACAACCCATAGCGGCATCGCTGAATGCAAAAACCTGATCGCCAAGCTTGAATTTTGTGACATTTTTTCCGACCGATTCAATAACACCAGCCAACTCAGTTCCCAGTATCGCTTGCTTTGGTCTCAAGACGCCAAATACCAAGCGTGTGATTAGACCAAAGCCAGTCGGTACGGTAAGGCTGCGTACTCTCCAGTCAGCCGATGTCACCGTTGTCGCATGGGTTTTTATCAGAACTTCATTGTCCTTGGGTGTCGGTTTTTCAACGTCCCTTAGTCGAAGAACCTCAGGCGCCCCATATTGCTCATACACAATTACTTTCATGCGTTTTCACCTTTGAGATGTTAGACCGCGGCACTGACCCGCCAAATGCCCAATGCAAGGCCTCCGAATATGCAGGCCTCTGCTATACGTTGGATG
The DNA here is from genome assembly GCA_963512475.1 of uncultured Undibacterium sp. Lineage (GTDB taxonomy): Bacteria > Pseudomonadota > Gammaproteobacteria > Burkholderiales > Burkholderiaceae_D > Undibacterium. Next base: position 22,004 of record CAUPNA010000047.1, on the reverse strand, counting down.
GCGCCACGAATAGAATTTGAAGGAAGGACAGAAAGTCCAATAGCGGTAGCAAGCACGACGAATCCGGCGAGCTTGAAGGGCTGGCCTAAGCTCTCAGAAAGAGTCATAAGTGAGAAGCCGCCGCCAGCGTACTCAACCGCACCAGCGAGATTGTGGAGAGTTTGGCGCGCAGTACCAAACAAAGGCGAACCTGGATCGCAAGGAAATACAGCCGCACCTATGTAACCAATGGCAATGCAGAGTGCAAGGGCTGCTACCGTAGGCGATGCAGGGCGGGCAAAATAGGCAACTAGCAGCAAAAGCAGGCCGATGGGCAAGAAGAGACCCCAAGCAACAAAGCGCTGATCAGGCGCTCCGACCTCACCGATTTCACTAATGGAATGCTTTATGTGGCTATACCCGACCTTGCGTGGTGCGAGCGCAATAAGGCTGGCAAAAAGGTAGATAGCGGTGATTACAGTTATGGTAGTAGCGATCATTCTTTACCCCACGGTCTAATGAAACTGTGTAAAAACCCCCTCTACCATCAACAAAATCAGCGGGCGTCGGCAGTTTTCTGCAAATAAATCGAACGGAAATTTCGTGCAGTGAGTTTGCCGCATTGTTAGTATAAAAAGCAAGCTTTTTATACTTCGTTTTGCGAGTTAGAGCATCTTAATGACCTGATCGGTTTTGGCGCCTTGAGCCTATCTACAATGTGGCAGTTTTCGATGTAATCTACCAAGCAGTATGGATGGCACCGTGTGTTAACTATGGTTTGGCTAGTAGTGTGAATCGGTCTTAGCTTTTGTTGTAGGGCAGCGTTCCCAAACGCTGGCTCGACTGCGCCCATCCGTTCGCTATATCGTCGTCGGCTTTCAGATCTATCAATTTCGCGTTTCATCTTCTTGGCCAACGTGACGGGAAGTGCTTGTTCTTTGATCTGAAATGAGATTTGCCCTGCCTCGGTCGATCAATGGCGTTGGGCGCAATGCATTGCGCCTTACCGAGTTGGGTCTATTTGCTTCTCTTCGTATAGTTACTTTTGCCTACCAATCACTGGAATCCACCAGCGAACTCGCATCTCGTTCATTGGTCTAAACGGTATAGGAAAATAAGACACAATGTCTGGTTTATTTCCGTCCCTCTCATAACCAGTTGCAGCAAACCACTCTCCATAAATATACCGATTTGTTTGCATTGACGTTTTATATGTACAAGAAAACTCTGCATAGGTGGCTGAGGGAATCGAGTGGATTTCAAACCCATTTGCCTCCGACTCGTTTGTAGCTTCTACACCCAGAACATCGATGAATTCGTTTCGACTTCCATTTTCTTTCGGAAAATAGGCTGAGAGCAATGGAGAATTCGTTTTTGGACCTGGCCGACCCTGGTGTAGGTCGCTAAGCTTTCGATAATCTTCTGAATTGACATATTCTTTCCAGAATTTTGGACCATCTTTAACGAACTCTTCAAATTCAAAGCCTTTGCTTTTGCCAAGAATTTGGAATTCTGAAATTGTAACTATTTTATAGTTCATATTTTCTCCACTTTGATTTTTTAACGGGAAGAAGACTCGACCATATGTCGAGAGTGTTGCAGAACTCCGGCGGGCTTGACTTGGATTCATTCCATGCATTTTCCGAAAAGCACGAGCAAAAGCATTTGGAGATTCGTATCCATATTTCAAAGCGACACCGAGGATACTTTGGTTAGTGCTCATCAACTCGACCGCAGCCAACGTAAGCTTTCGTCTTCTAACATACTCAGCGCACGTAACTTTAAAGCTGGCAAAAAACATTCTATGGAAGTGATACTTAGAACAACATGCTACGCTCGCGATGTTCTCAACATTGAGCGTGCTCCCTAAATTGCTTTCAATATATTCAATTGCAAGATTCATTCGTTGTGACCAAGCCATACTTAATAAACCTCCTATTAAGAGCTCATTTTACCCAGTCATATAAACCACAATCTCACCTTTTCTTGCTATTTTTAAGCTCTAGGTATCCTGAGGGCTAGCGTTCTAAGCATGCGTGACTCTTCTCTCCTTAGCGTTGACGGTGACGCACCGCACCCGACTTCTTGTTTATAACTTTAACCGCATGTGAAATATTCGTTAAGTGGCATCACCCCCTTTGACATTTTACGTAGGCGGTTTGGGCTGAGATCAGGGATAATATCGAATTATCTATTTTGCTCTCTGAAAGTGAAGTAGGGCGCAATGCATTGCGCCTTACCGAGTTGGACATATAGTGTTCAGCGATTCATCAGCGTGCGTAGCATGCGCTCTGGATTTGCGAGGAAGTCCTTGGTGACTTGGAAATGCTCAGTGTCTTTGTAGGCGACCTGCTTAACCCCCTCTTGTCCGCAGAGATAAATGACCGATTCGGGGTAGGCCATTAAGATCGGCGAATGGGTTGCAATGATGAATTGAGAGTCGTCTAGAACGAGGTCATGTATTCGTGCCAAGACAGCAAGTTGCCGCTTCGGTGACAGGGCTGCTTCTGGCTCGTCAAGAATGTAAATACCTTGACCTCCAAAGCGTTCTGTCATGAGTGCCAAGAATGACTCGCCGTGTGACTGCTCGTGTAATGATCGGCCTCCATAAGAGTTGATGACCGGCGGGCCAGGAGCTGGCTCTGCGTCTAGATTTTCGATTTCTGTTGCAACGTTGAAAAAGCTCTCAGCCCGCAAGAAAAACCCATCTCTTGGTCGCCGAAATCCCTTAGCTATGCGAAGAAACTCATGAAGTTCTGAGTGCGAGCGTCGCGTACCAAAGCGAAAATTCTTTGTGCCACCTTCAGCGTTGAACCCCAGTGATATGGCAACTCCTTCAAGCAACGTTGATTTGCCAGAACCATTTTCCCCGACGAAGTAAGTAACTTTCGGATGAAGGTCAATGCTCTCAAGGGAGTGAATGGCCGGGAGACAGAACGGATAGCGGTCGAATGACTCGACTTTGTCGCGGCGCAAAGTGATTCGGCTGACGTACTGAGACGAGATCATGAGGTTAATGTAGAAGTGAAGGGTGGAGCCCACAGTGGCATGAGCTGAGAACAGTCGATTTATCGGCGTCGCCATCGTCTGGCGGCTTAGGTTGGGTCATAACTAGCGAGCTCATTTTCCCAACCTTCCGCTTTAAGATTTTTGATAACTCGAGTATTTATAATTTCAAGAGGCACAATCCGAGTTTTTAAAACTATTTCACCTTGAGCAGAAAGCTTCTTTGCCTCCGCATGAAAGGCTTGGAAAAAAGCCCATTGAACGACGAGGCTCCAATTGTCATTTTCAAAATTAATCTTCTCTTCGATTTCGTCTCTGATTTTGGTCAATGTTGGGAAGTATTGGCCCCCAGTTTTGCCGGGAAGGTAAGCATCGGAAATTGAAATCTCCTCAGGCCATTCCTTAATTAAATTTGCATAAAGCTCGGAGAATCTCATGGTTTGCCTAACGATTGAGCCGGCCTGAACAGCGCATGCTGAACAAAAACCGATGACAGATTGATTGAAAAAATCCTGGTATCGAAATGCGAATATGCGCAGATTCCGAGTTGATCGACCTGTTAAAGCTTGTTGGAGTGCTCGCAATAGCCTGGGAAGCCTAAGTCATCAGATTCTAAATAACTAAAAACCCCTTCATGCTTTCTTGCGAGAACAGCCAAATGGCTCGGAATCGAGTGTAACGCAAGTATAAGTGCTTGCATTGAGTCACATCCCGCAGTGTAGGTACTTTTCTCAAAAAATCGTGACCTTATAAGGAACGGGCATCGCCAATGATGTGAACCAAACTGAATTGGACTCCATAAAAATATCTTAGCACTTTCAACTTGACCGTCAGCACAGGTAAACTCGATAGTTCGGTCGGCAATTGGTCCTTCGATTGGGTAAACAAGATCTTGAAATTCTCCAACATGTAGCTTTTTTCTTAGACGGCGGCTCCGAGGTTTTGTCAACTTGATCATGAGCTTTAACTAGATAAAGACGACACAAAGCCACCTATTAATTTAACGTGCCGCATAACACTTTTCATACAATCCCCTTCAAACCCACTCAAATAGCTGCTCTTCTTTAATTGTTACCATTTTCAACGGTAACAAAATAACTATGAAAAGCATCACCAATAAAGATGGCCATTCTATCAAGCCGTTTGCTCGCGTCAAGCAAACGATTTTGGTGATGTGCTTAACGTCGTAACGCTATCTGCCCGTAGTCTTCAGCCCACCAGCCGCATCCGCTTTGACATTTTACGTAGGCGGTTTGGGTTGAGATAAGGGATAATACGGACTTGTCAAATTTAGCTCTACGAAAGCATTCTATGTCTAACACTTTTGCTCCTCTCAAAAACGATACCTTCTTGCGCGCTTTGATGCGTCAAGAGACTGATTACACGCCTTTGTGGCTGATGCGTCAGGCCGGGCGTTATTTGCCGGAATATCGTGCTGTCCGTAAAGGCGCCGGTTCGTTCATGAGTTTGGCGAAAAATCCTGTTTTTGCTACCGAGGTAACGATTCAGCCTTTGGATCGCTTTAAGCTCGATGCAGCGATTTTGTTTTCGGATATTTTGACCGTGCCGGATGCGATGGGCTTGGGTCTGTATTTTGAGGAGGGCGAAGGCCCTAAGTTTGAGCGTCCTTTGAAAGATGAAAAGTCCATCATGGACTTGAAAGTGCCTGAAGAAGGCAGTTTGCAATACGTGTTTGACGCGGTGACGCAGATCCGTCGCACCTTGGATGGTCGTGTGCCACTGATCGGTTTCTCCGGTAGTCCATGGACTTTGGCTTGTTACATGGTCGAAGGTCAGGGTTCGCGTGAGTTTCATGGCATCAAGACTTTGATGTACAAGCGTCCCGATTTGATGGATAGGATCTTGAGCTTGAATGCGGAAGCTGTTGCTACTTATTTAAATGCACAGATCGATGCAGGTGCGCAGGCAGTGATGATATTTGATAGCTGGGGTGGTGCTCTGGCAGATGCGGCTTATCAGCGCTTTTCGTTAAAATACATGCAACAAGTTGTGAGCAAATTGCAACGCGAGAAAGATGGTCAGCGTATTCCATGTATCGTTTTTACCAAAGGTGGCGGCTTGTGGTTAGAGCAGATCGCCGACATCGGTGCGGATGCTTTGGGCTTGGATTGGACCGTGGATTTGGGGCAGGCTCGTGCGCGTGTTGGCGATAAAGTGGCCTTACAAGGTAATCTTGATCCGGCGGTCTTGTTTGCTGAGCCAGATCAAATTCGCAAAGAAGTGACCGCTGCTTTGCATTCTTATGGCACACCAAGTGCGGGTCATGGTCACGTATTTAACTTGGGACATGGTATTTCTCAATTTACCTCGCCTGATGCGGTGACGGTATTGGTGGAAACCGTGCATGAAGTGAGTCGTCAGCAGCGTAGCAATGCGGGCTAATTGCTAACAGGCATAGCACTTCCTGTGTGTTTTGGCAGTCTCATTTTGCACAAACCGTATTGTGCGGTCTGTGTAAAATTAGGCGAAAAAACAAGAAGTTTCGGCATATATATAGTAATGACATCATGTTGCTGTGCAAAACGTAGCGTGCATGCGGCCTAGCGCTGTGAATTGCTTAAAAAGCTAAGGCTATTGCGGTGGATAAGTCACTTTTGAAGCTAGACTTTTTAGTAGTTATTCACAAAAAAAGACACACAAAAAAATAATATGAAAATTTGTTTTTTACCTAAAGTGAATTTTTTTAAGTCTTTGTTTTTAAACGAATTTTTTTGTGCTTCGCAATTGTGCATTCTGTGGAAACCCGCATAGAATCTAGCACTCCCGCTTGTCAAGACGTTCTTGTCCACAAAGTTATCCACAGAAATTGTGGATAGAGCAAAAACACCTTATGAAACCGATAGTTAGCGCATTACCTCAAGCCTTACATTAAGTTCGTGGAACCCATTTACCTCACTATCGCTCTCGACACCCCCCTTGACAGACTCTTCGATTACCGTTGGCTGCCGGAAGACGGCTGCCCTGTCCCTGAGATCGGGCAGATTGCTTTGGTGCCATTTGGACGGCAAGAGATCGCAGGACTGATCGTCGGAATTAGCCATCAAACTGAGGTGCCTGCGGATAAGATCAAAACGGTATTGGCGGTGCGCTATCAATGTCCGGCGCTGAGTCCAAAATGGATCGATCTGTGCCGCTTTGCAGCGGATTACTATCAGCGTCCTTTGGGTGAGGTGGCGATTCCGGCTTTGCCTAAAAATCTGCGTGTACCAAAAGCAACGTCGTTAGATCGCAATTTGAAGAAGTTAGCTAAATTGCAGCTAGCGCACGAACACGATGCGACACCGAACCAAGAGCCTACCCTTAATGCCGAGCAACAAGCCGCGGTCGAAACGATTGCCAGTACGGCGGGGTTTGCCAGTTATTTATTGTATGGCGTGACGGGAAGCGGCAAGACCGAGGTTTACCTGCAAACGGCGGCACGGGTTTTAGCGAGCGATAGCCAAGCACAGATTCTGATTTTAGTACCAGAAATTAACCTAACACCGCAGCTCGAAGGCAATATCCGTCAGCGTTTTTCGGGAATACAAATCGCCACTTTGCACAGCGGGATGGCCGAAGGTGAGCGCCTACTCCACTGGTTAGCCGCCCACACGGGTGAGGCGAGAATTGTACTGGGTACACGTCTGGCGATTTTGTCATCCCTGCCACACTTGAAAATGATTGTGATCGATGAAGAGCATGATCCTTCTTATAAGCAACAAGAAGGCTTGCGTTATTCAGCGCGCGACCTCGCAGTGTGGCGTGCACATCAATTAGCAATACCGGTCGTGTTGGGCTCTGCCACGCCTTCCTTAGAAACTTGGCAACATGCCAAAGCGGGACGCTATCGCAAATTAGAGCTGCGTCAACGCGCCGTGCAATCAGCGGTCTTGCCAGTTGTGAAGATCGTCAATACCGAAAGCGAAAAGCCGTCCGAAGGTCTGACCCAAAGATTAGTAACAGCAATTCGCTTACGTTTGGAGAAGGGTGAGCAATCACTACTATTCTTGAACCGGCGCGGTTACGCACCAGTCATTCATTGCGATGCTTGTGGCTGGATCAGCAATTGCACACGTTGTACCGCGCATCTGGTCATGCATAAACTAGACAAAAAGTTACGTTGTCATCATTGCGGATTGGAGCAACGCATCCCACGCAATTGCCCAACTTGTGGCAATGTTGACTTGCAACCGCTGGGACGCGGCACCCAAAGATTGGAAGAAGGCTTAAAAAACTTATTCCCCGAAGCCAGAGTTTTTCGTATCGATGCCGATTCCACTCGCCTAAAAGGCAGTGCCGAAGCCGCCTTCGATACTGTGCATCGAGGTGAAGTTGATATCCTAATCGGCACCCAGATGGTAGCGAAAGGACATGATTTTAAAAATCTGACTCTGGTCGCTGCTTTGAATCCCGATAGCGCTTTATTCTCTCAGGACTTCCGCGCCAGTGAGCGCCTGTTCGCCCAATTGATGCAAGTCGCGGGTCGTGCTGGTCGAGCCGGACAGAAAGAGGGCGGCAATCTCAGCGAAGTCTTAATCCAAACCCGCTACCCCGATCATCCCTTGTATCACGCCTTAATGGCGCATGAATATCCGCGCTTCGCCGATGACCTTTTAGAAGAACGGCAACAAGCTGCCATGCCGCCCTTCATTTATCAAGCACTGCTACGTGCGGAAGCGCGGGAATTAGAAACCGCCATTGCCTTTCTGCAAATGGCCAGTCAATGCGAGCCAGTTCAAGCGCATGTCGGTATCACCATGAACGACCCGATTCCTATGACCATGGTGCGTGTCCACAATGTAGAACGCGCCCAATTACTGGTCGAATCCAATTCCCGCCCTGCCTTGCAAGCCTTCTTAAAAGACTGGATCGCTGAGCTGCGCAGCATGAAAGTGCGGGTTAAGTGGGGGGTGGAGATAGATCCTGTGGATATTTAGAATGGTGGTTTGTGTTTTTTTTTGGTACGTACTTTCATTACTTCACTCTTAATCCACAACGCTACTTTTTGCTATTCATCTGGGTTTGCTTCCATCGCAGCACAATTTTTTGCAAAGTGTGATCCTTACTCATCGCCGTGAATTCTTGCTGCAATTGCGTGACGAGATCGGCGGGTGTGTTTTTGCTCAGTCCAATATACAACGCGGTGTCGCGAGGTAGGTGTAAGACTTTTACGACTTGCTGGGGATCGATGCCGCAGGTTTGTAGGAAGGTATCGACGCCGTTCGGATCAAAAGGGATTAAATCGACCCTGCCGATTTTGAATTTATTGCAATTGGAAATATTGGACGGCGCGGTGTCGACTTTATAACCCAGTGATTTGATTAGGCTTAATGTGGAATTGCCTGCTATGTCGCCTATCAGGTAAGGATTAACGTCGCGCAGCTCGGTAATCTTAATGTCGGCGCGCGAGGTCAGTTTATAGAGCCAAACTTCGCTAGTGGTGATCGGCCCTATCCAGTGGTATATCCTCTCCCGGACAGCGGTGCGCGCCACGCTGAAAATCATGGTGCCACTTTCGTTTTGTGCTAACTGGAGTGCACGTGGCCAAGGCACAATGTCGACCTGTAACTGATATCCCGCTCGCTCCACCAGCGTTTTGGTGACATCATAAGCTAATCCTTGAACTTGGCCGTCTTTTTGAAAATTGTAAGGATAGGTCTCAGCACTAGTGACTCCCTTGAGAACTGGTTTTTGCGCTAAGGCCATCGGGCTGAATTGAGCTAATGCCAAAAAGATAGGTGCTAGCATTAAGGATGCGTGCATCCTTGGTGTAGCGTATGAAAGAAATTTGCTCAGCATAGAGTTAGTGGTTTGTTCTGATCAACGTGAAAGAGCATTTGCGAGTCTATTACATTCTTGCTTGGCTATCTTAAAAAGAAGTTTTGTTTGGCATCTTTATTTGGTTTTAGCTGACTTAGCTCAACAAGCTTTATTAGCATACTTAGCTTTTTAGCATACCAAAGTTACTTAGGCATGCTTGCCCGCTTTTGCTGGTCTGACGCGCTTTTGCGTATGATGTCGTTTCTTCGCGTTTTATGGATAATTTTTAGAAAAAATATGGACATTTCGCCACAATCTGAGCCTGCCAACGCGCGCCCTTCGGATCGGGATTTTGCCCGAATTCTGCTACAACGAGTCAGAAATCGTCTGATTGAATATCTGGAGGTGGCTGCCTCGTTTCAAGCACAACAGGCATTTTTAGAGCAGTCGCCAGATCTGGATGTGCCTAACGAAATCATTCAACAATGGTCAGACTGGGTCAGTCCCGATTGGCGTAAAGAATTGCTCGCCCCAGTTTTTTCGGAAGACGAACTCTTAGCGATTAGTCAATTTCAAACTATCTGGCACGCGATTTCTCAGGATCTGGTACAACCCTTTCCGCCATTGAGTATTTTGCAGCAATCGCCTTTGTGGGAAAAATTACGGCAAAGCGCGCAACATACTTTGCTCATCTTTATGAGTCGGGGTCTATTATCTGAAGACAAGGTGCAGGATAGCTGAGACGAATCTCAAGCCTCATTTACTAAGCTCATTTGCTAAACTCAATTGCAAATGTTGTTTTAATGCCTAGTCGCTATTTATGCTGAACAATTTGCAATACAGTTGTTAAAGAAACTCGTATCATGGCATGACACTTCCCCTATCCACCTATTCAGGCATAGAGATCATGGCGCGACTATTGAGTAGTTTACGAATTCGTTTGACGCTATTGTTTGGCACCCTCGCTTTGCTTATCGGTATCGCTGTATCGGTGTATATCAGTTATTTTCTCAGCTTGCGCATGACCGAAGCCAAAGGTGAATCGGTACAAAAGTTGGCACAGGCTATCGCAATATCTATTTCTGAAAATCTGCGAGAACGCCAGCGCGAAGTCGGTTTGTTAGCGCAATCACCGCTGTTGATGCAAGTACCGCTTAATAGCCGCGAACTACGAAAAGTTTTAGATCGCACCAAGAACACCTATCGTCACTACGCCTGGGTTGGCGTGGCAGATGCACAAGGCCAAGTCCAGGCTAGCTCGGATGGTCTACTGGAAGCTGAAAACGTCGTCGCTCACCCTTGGTTTATCTTCGGTTCAAAAACGAGTTTTTTTGGTGATGTGCATGAAGATGCCTTACTAAGTAAATATCTGAGCGCAGGCCAAGCCCAAGGCGCTAATCAAGAGCCATTGCGCTTCGTCGATTTTGCTGCGCCAGTCTTTGATGAGCAAGGTAAAGTCCGTGGCGTGTTGGCTACGCATGTGCACTGGCGTTGGGTGGAAGAAATCGTACAACGTCATTTGTCTGATGGTGTCAGAGCCAATGGCATCGAGGTTTTCATTATCAATAAAAACAATGAGGTCTTGTCGCCTTTCTCTGCGATCGGGAAAGTCGTCGTGCCGGCGGCGATGACGAACCAAGCTTATCAAATGTCGAAATGGCCGGATCAAACCCCCTATTTGGCTAGTCGTGCGTCGATCAATCTCTTTGGCGAATCGCAACAGCTATGGCAAGTGTTGGTACGTCAGCCTGTGGGACAGGCACTGAGCGATGTCAGCGAATTGCGTCAAAAATTGTGGCTGCTGGGGTTGATCGCAACGGTCGTTTTGATGTTCTTGACGTATTGGTTATCGCGTGCAATTAGTGCACCTATCGAACAGTTATCGGCTATGGCTAGACGAGTAGCGGATGGCGACGAATATTCGGAATTGCAGGTGCATTCAACGACCCACGAGTTAAAAGTGCTGATCGCATCCTTGAATGCGATGACCTCAAGATTACTCGAACGGAAACGTGAATTATTGAATATCAATGATCAGCTAGAACAAAAGGTCGAAGAGCGAGCTTTTTCGCTGAAAAAATCTAACCTGGAAATAGAATCGTTGGCGCAGCAATTAGAACTATTGGCTCGACAAGATGCTTTAACAGGTTTGGGTAATCGCATGTCCGCTGATGAACATTTGCAACAGGAACATTCAAGGATGCTGCGTACTGAGAATACCTACTGCGTGCTCTTAATGGATATCGATAACTTGAAAAAGGTCAATGACAGTTTTGGTCATGCGATTGGCGATCAGGTTTTACAGCAGGTTGCTGAGTTACTTAAGATGGCGGTCAGAAACAGTGATTTGGTCGCACGCTATGCGGGTGAAGAATTTATCGGCGTATTGCCGCAAACCGATCTTACTGGTGCAACTGTTTTGGCAGAAAAAATTGCCAAATTGGTTGAGTCACACGTCATGCCGGGATGTGGTCAGGTCACCGTGTGTGTCGGCGTCGCATTGTCCCGAGTCGATGACAAAGATTATGATGAAGTCGTCAAGCGCGCCGATCGAGCTTTGTATGCAGCAAAAGCAAATGGTAGGAATCAGGTCGTGGTGGTGGCTAGTTAATTCGTAAATGTAATTCGTAAATTTAATTCGGCTAACTACGTGAGCGAACTAAGTGAACGAACTAAGTTAACAAACTAAATGAGCGAACTAATCTTTCGAATTAGTTCGCTCAATGTGCTTATAATCACGACCTGCTTTTACGACGCTGTGTATTGAGTCAGCACAACTTCGCTTGGACTCAATCGCAGCGCGTCCAGAATGCTTGATTCAAAAATTTAGTTGATGAAGTTAACCCGTTTGCCATTCACATTGCGTTGTGCTGGATTACCATAAATCGTCACGTGACCGGAACCTGAGCTTTGAGCGATCACGTTTTGTGATACCGCGGCGCTAACATCACCAGAGCCATAGACACCCAAATCCGCAGTCAAACTTTTTACTGCGGACAATTCCGCAGAACCAGAACCATGCGTTTGCGCAACCAGACTGCGCACATTGCCGCTGGCATTGACAGAACCAGAGCCATGTACGGTGACATTCAATTCATTGCCACTGATTTGACCGAGATTGATGGAGCCAGAGCCTTGGACGCGTACTTTAGTGTCCTGACTTTGCAAATTTGTTGCATTGATTCTGCCAGAACCGACAGAGCTGATATCGAGTTGCGTCACGCGGCCTTCTAAAACGACAGAGCGTGAGCCATTATTCTTCAAATTGAAGTTGCCACCATTGAGACCATTGACCATCAAACGACCGGAGCCATTCGAATTAATGTCATGTAAGACTGGTACGGTGTACACCACACGGATGGGATTGCTGCTGTAGAATTTATCGTCTATCCAGATCTTCTGGCTATCGCCCGCGACTTGCGCTTGCACCAGACCGACTATATTACTGTCACCAATAATCTCCAAAGAAGCGGTACCACCGACACGTACTTCTACTTGCAAAGGACCGCTCACGTTCAGTGAGCTTAAGCCAGTGACAACTCGTTTGTCGGTAGTCACCTCGCCATTGCCTTTCACCGCATTGCTGCTCCATGCGGATTCAAAACGAGCATCGTTGCCGTCCGGCGCAATAATGATGGCGCAGCCAGAAAAAGCCAGAATAGAACAGAGAGCAAAAATAGTACGCATGGTAGATCCTTAAATGAATTTGGTTATTTGGAGTTTGAGACTGAGGAACGCACTGTAACCAAGGCGCTTGCGCTTGTTGAGCAAGAAGCGACGAATTGCAGCCTGAGTGGTTTGAACTGCTAAAAAGCGGCTCCGGGCGTATGTGCACTTGGGGGAAATTCCTGTAGGGCGCGCCGTGCGCACCGCATTGCAGCGCGTATCAATTAAAGCGTTGAATTTTTATCAGCACCTGCGGTTATCCACAATAGACGCTACAAAACAGCTTCCCGATAATGCGTGCAAGGACAGTTCATTGAGTATGTTGCTGATCGCAGTCGCAGCTTAGCTAAATGAATCAGGCAAAATGAGTCGCGCTAAATGACCTAAGCCAAATAACTCAAGCCAATGTCCTGTCATTCGCCAAGCCAGACGAAGGCCTACATCAATCAGGAGTGAGACATGAAACGCGTCACAGGACATTTATATTTTTGGGTATTACTCGCCATTTTTTGCGGCGGGCTTTTTGGTTTTCTCGATGCTGCCAACGCAGTTAAATTGAAACCCCTAGGCGATGGCTTTATCGCTTTGGTCAAGATGTTGATCAGCCCGGTGATTTTTTGTACCGTGGTGCTAGGTATCGCTGGTGCTGGTGATATGAAAAAAGTGGGGCGGGTCGGTGGCAAAGCCCTGATCTATTTTGAAGTCGTTTCCACACTGGCCTTAGCCATCGGCCTAATTGTCGTCAATATTCTAAAGCCTGGTGCAGGCTTTAATGTCGATCCCGCTACCCTTGATGGCAAAGCGGTTGCCACCTATGCCAAGGCGGCGCATGATCAAAGCACGGTCGATTTCTTACTCCACATCATTCCTAAAACTTTTACCGATGCCTTCACTGGCTCGGGTGATTTACTGCAAGTGCTGCTGGTAGCAATCTTGTTCGGCTATGCCATGATGCGCATGGGTAAAACTGGGCAAGCAGTTCACTTGTTCATCGAAGAAGCATCGCATATTTTCTTCGGCATGATGAATGTGATTATGAAGTTAGCGCCGATCGGTGCCGGTGCGGCTATGGCTTTCACGATCGGTAAATACGGTCTCGCTTCTTTAAAACCATTGGCCGCGTTGATGGGCAGCTTTTACCTGACATGTGCCTTATTCATTGTCATTATCTTGGGTTCGATTTCCATGTTGGTCGGTTTCAATATCTTCCGCTTCATTGCCTATATCAAAGAAGAATTGCTGACCGTACTCGGTACTTCGTCTTCTGAATCTGCATTAGTACCCTTGATGAGTAAGTTAGAAAAAATGGGTTGTTCCAAATCGGTAGTCGGTCTGGTGGTTCCTTCTGGTTACTCGTTCAATTTGGATGGCACCAATATCTACATGACGATGGCAGCGCTCTTTGTGGCCCAAGCTTTAAATATCGAACTGACGCTGACGCAACAATTAACCATGCTAGGTGTCGCTATGTTGACCTCAAAAGGTGCATCGGGCGTGACAGGTGCTGGCTTCATCACATTAGCAGCGACTTTGGCAGTAGTGCCGTCGATTCCAGTCGCAGGTTTAGCTTTGATTCTTGGTATCGACCGCTTCATGTCCGAGGCACGCGCTCTGACTAATTTTATTGGTAACGGTGTCGCGACGGTGGTGGTATCGCATTGGGAAGGTGAGTTAGACCACGATGTGATGCATAAGGCATTGGGGAAAACCGCGGAGGTTCCAGTAATAATTCCTGCGACTGACGAGAGCAAGTTGGGCACGGTCATATAAAAATACCGACTCAAGCGAGTGTTGAGCAAGACTTAAGTAAAAAGAATGCCCGCGTTGAAGCGGGCATATGAATGCTACTAGGGAGGATAAATTCTGTACTGCGCTACCTGCCGAATGGGTTAGTTGGAAGAACGCGAGATCCAGGTGGTGTGTTCGGAGTATTCGGTGGCGTTGGTGTGGTCGTTGGAGTTGCTGCAATGATAAAGCCATCGCTGAGTGTCCCTAAGAAAGCAATAATGTCTTCGGACTCAACGGGTGATAGAGCCGGGCCAGCAGAACGCGGGCGGTCTAATGGTGCTTTGTCATTCACAATATTCTTTTGGTACGCCAAGGGTAAATCATTCGGTACCCCCGCAGCACCATACCACCGACGTGGATCGGCATTTCTTGTCGCGTAGAAAGCCACTACATCACGTAAATTTCTGAAGAATCCGTTATGCATAAATGCCTGACGCTGCGCCACATTGCGCAAGCTTGGCATTTTGAATTTTCCACAGAAATCGTCGATGGATACAGACAATGGCACGTTGGATGTGAGCGCAGGTTTGCTTCGTGCAGGTCCGCAAATGCCGAGATCAAAAAAGCTGGGATTCGCATTCTGTGGAATCGCAGTGTTGCGAGGCACACCCAGTGCGTAGTAAGTGAATTCGGTGAATAAGGAATCTTTAGGATTTTTGGAATTCGGATTCATCAAATGGCACGCCGCACAATTACCCTTTTTCGGATCTATGAACAGTGCCATGCCGCGATTTTCGTTGGCAGTGAACGTCGCTTTTCCTTGTATTATCGCATCGTATTTCGAGCTAAAAGATTGCAGACCTATGCTCGATTCAAAGGCAGCAATCGCAACGCCTATCTTTTGATAAGCCAGAACCGGATTGGAAAAAATAGTATTGCCAAATTCGGCTCTCATCATATCGGCATAGGGCGCTGCCGCGACTTTTAAAACGACCGCGTTGGAATCAGGATTATTCATCTCCGCACTAGCCAAGAAAGGGCTCAATGCTTGCAGCGCAAGCGTATCGGCACGCCCATCCCAAAAATGCCCGCCAATCGCTTCAACGCCATCGGCGCTTGTTTTGAATGAAAATATCGGATTGAAACTGTTATACGCATTGCTCATCGCATTACGCAAACCGAGTGCTCCCGGCATGCTACCCTGCGGTACGCCGATGCGAGAGCCATTATTATTGGCAAAACCGGTATTGGCCGTGTGGCAGCTGGCGCACGAGGTGCCAGCAGGAACCGAGAGATTGCGATCAGTGAAAATTCTTTGTCCTAAACTCTCAAGTCGAGTCAGCGCTGCCGTTGGATTTGCTGCGGGTATTTGTGCTTGGGCAAATACGGGATAGCCTATCGACATGAAAACAACACTCAATGTGATAAGCCCAAGTGCTCGAAACAGATGACGAGTCGGATTGTTGGCTATTCGTGATGCGGGTTTGCTGACTGTCGACATAGAGCCTCCAAAAGTTCAATGATTCGCAAAGTTGCGATTGGAAACTTACATTCAAGTTGCCATGAACCAATGGTAGGAGCTAATTGTGAAGGAAAAATGAACTTTTTCCGGTATTGGGATATTTCGGCTGATTCTTTGATTCTTGGTCATTAGCCATGTAGGGAGGTTGCACCCGCCCAAGATTAGAAGATTTATTTTTTGAATGTGTCTGTCTTGCAATTAAAGCGCAAAAGCACTATTTGTGGAGACTGTCGAGCGGACTGCCCACCCCGCCAGCGATTTTTAAAACGTGGATGTAAATCATCGTTGTACTGACATCTGCATGTCCCATCTAAGTCTTGGACAGTGCGAATATCGTAACCTCATTGTAGAAGATCGGTTGCAAAGCAATGGCGCAAAGTATGTGGGCTAGCTGGTTTATGAATTCCTGATTGTTTGAGAGCTGCCGTAAATGCCCGCCAAAATGTTTGTGGAAAAAGGTGGTGCCGAACGACGACTTCGGGCGACAGGGGCCAGATGAAGATGTCGATCAGAGTTTTTTAAATGTAGGTGCGCGCAGTTTGATGCATCAGGACTCGCTTTGTGTCTACGCTGAGTCGGGTGATGTTTTGAGGCGATGGTTGCTGCGATTTAGATGTTGCGTTTTGAAAAGTGTTGTTTGATCAGACTTGATTGGACTGAAATTTGCACTTGTGATCATGGGGTTAAGGTAGAATATTTCGCTTAGGTGGCTTGAATTTCCTATCCTTGACCAAACGCCAACCATGGAGCCCGAAAATGAAGAAATGGTTATCTATCGCAGTCATCACGCTGCTTGCAGGATGTAGTTCAACTGAAGTGATCCGTTCACTTGATGTGACAGTAGGGCAGCAACTCATTGATCTGAAAAAGGCCCGTGACAATGGGGCTCTGAGTGCATCCGAGTACGACTCCCAACGTCGCAAACTCATCAACAACGTTCAATAAGGGGGGCGTCATGCAACAAACTCGCATTTTCGGCATGGCATTGGCTGTTGCCGCATTGATCGCCGCCACAGGTTGCGCCAGCAGCAGTAGCAAAGCAATCCTACAAGAATCTACCCGGATTACCAAGGGCCAGGAGCTCAACGACCTGATCCGAGCAAAGCAAGTCGGCGCCTTGACAGACGACGAGTTTGAGTCCTTGCGTCGCACCATCATGAAGCGCCCCAACTAAACCCGGGGTTTGCCCATGTCAGGTTATTTTCGTTGGGAAGACTCCGGATCTGACTTTCCGTTCTACCGCGGCTCCCCCAGTTCCCTCACCTTCCGCCAATGGTGGCTAATTCTGGCTGCTGTAGCAGCAGCGTTCATGGCTTTGGCCTTGACCGCGTCCTTGTCAGGGGCGGGACTTTTCTGGCCTTTTCTTCCAGCCATCGGGCTGGCAGCCATACCGCTCTTGGCCTTGTGGCGGGTGGCTCTGGGACACTGGGCCAACCTTTTTGGCCGGGTGGGCGTACGCGAGGTGCGGCTGATGCTGGGCTTTGCCCTGCTCAACATCGTCATCAGTATGGGCCTTGGAGCCATCGTAATGGCGCTCGGCCATACATCTTCCAATTCGAGTACTTCGCAGCTAGGGTCACTAGATACCGTAGAGCTCATCGCTTTTTTTGCCAAAACCATCCCCCAGCTGCTCGGCGAGGAAGTAATAACAGTCCTGCCTTTCCTGGCGCTGCTTCAGTGGCTCACGCAAAGTCTGCAGTGGGGGCGCAAGGCGGCGGTCGTGGTTGCATGGGTGCTAACGTCGGTCATGTTCGGACTGTTACACCTGCCTACTTATGACTGGAATTGGCTGCAGTGCATTGTTGTCATCGGCGGTGCCCGCATGGTGCTGACCCTGCCCTGGATCATGACCAAAAACCTCTGGGTATCCGCCGGCGCGCACATAACCAATGACTGGATCTTGTTTGGCGCTGGCGTGTTGGGTGCTGGCTTGGCTGGCAAGGTTTAAGCATTGGATGCATTGAGAAAAGGTCGGTGATGAGTCATAAAAGCTTGGAGACACTGGCTGAGAAATTGGCCGCGGGGCGGGCATTGCGCAAGCAAACCAATCGCCAGTCGCACCACCAGATCGGCAATGTAGATCGCGATCCGGTCAAGCTGCTTGTAGCGTCCAGTGCCGGACGGGTCAAGCGGTTGGTACCGCTACGTTACGGCCGCATGCTGATGTCACCCTTTGCGTTTTATCGTGGCAGCGCCATCATCCAGGCGCATGACCTAGCGCAAACGCCGCACTCCGGTCTGGTGCAACAGATCTGTGGCGACTGCCACTTGATGAACTTCGGTGGTTTTGCCACGCCTGAGCGCAGTCTGATCTTTGACATCAATGATTTCGACGAAACGCATCCCGGCCCTTGGGAGTGGGATGTCAAACGCCTGGCAGCCAGCCTGACCCTTGCCGCGCGGCATCTTGACATGGCTGCGCCGGATGCCGACGAAGTCGTCTTTGCTGCCGTGAAAAGCTACCAGAGAAACATGGATGCTTATGCCCAGATGGGAGCCCTGTCCTTGTGGTACGAGCGCATCTCCATGGAATCGTTGCTGGCCGAAACACCGGACAAGCTCACACGACAGACCCTGAGCAAGAGCATTGCCAAGGCGCGTGGCCGTACACAAGAAAACCTTTTGCCTCGGATGGGTGAAAAGGTGGATGGCCGCTGGGTGATCCGTGACGCCCCACCAGGCCTGTTTCACACCCATGGACACAGCACCTTGTTCGACAAGGACGACAACTGGACCCAGCTTGACGGCTGGAAGCCCCTCGCTGACAAGCTGTTCAAGGAGTATCTGGAAAGCTTGAGCCCGAGTCACCGCTACCTGCTGGGCAAATTCAGCATGCAGGACCTCGTCTTTAAAGTAGTGGGAGTAGGAAGCGTGGGCACACGCTGCCTTGTGCTGCTGATGACCGATGCACAGGATCAACCACTGTTCCTGCAAATCAAGCAGGCAGTGAAATCGGTACTGGCACCGTATGTACCCTCAGGCCAAACGGCATTCAAGCACAACGGCCAACGCGTGGTGGTGGGGCAGCGACTCATGCAGGCATCCAGCGACTTCTTTCTGGGCACCTCGACCGGACCCTTCGGGCGGCATTTCTATTTTCGACAGCTGCGCGACATGAAGATCTCAGCCGAGATCGAGTCGTTCGACCTGAACCTGCTGCGCCAGTACGCCAGCCTGTGTGGCCGTGTGCTGGCCCGCGCCCATGCGCGTTCTGGGGGCCACGCGCCGCAGATAAGCGCCTATCTGGGCACAGGTGACGCCTTTGCCAACGCGCTGACGCGTTATGCAAGCGTGTATGCGGATCAGGTCCATCGCGATTTCGAGGTTTTCCGCGCGGCCTGCCGTGAGGGACGACTGTCCGCGCAAACCGAATCCGATTTCCGCGCAGACTTGAGCGTTTAAGTCCGCCTTGCCTACCCTGAAACCTATGTCCACTATCTTCAGCAAAGCTACCCCTGCACTGCCCGGACTTATCGTGGCCGGATTGCTTGCGACATCGACGGTCCATGCCGAAAACTTTCTCACCGACGTCCCATCGCTGGGTTATTCACCCCAAAACTTGCAAAAGTTGGTCGATCCGCGTCAGGACTTTTACCGGTATGCCGCTGGCAACTGACTCAAAAAGACTGAAATTGCCCCTAGCGACCCCGACGTCGGCGGCTTCACGCTGCTGGCGCACTGCCTTCACAAGCAATTGCTGACCCTGATTTTTAATGACCGAGGCAAATATTTGAAAGCTCACAAAGTATGAATTTGAAAGTAGTTTTGAATCGGGTTTGTTAGAAACTAAATCGTTACTCTTAGGTCAGAGATAGGGGCTTTAATGACATTGAGATTCTTAGGTCCTTTTTTATCAGCTTATGGATGGCTACAAATATTGAAGGCGATTAACTCATATAATGCAGATATGAGTAGCCTTGAATGAAGCAGGCAACTTGAAGTGGGTGAATAGTAAGACGACAGATCAAATTTACTGTGGGTGCAATTAGTTAAAAAAGTTGCTTAACTCATTGCACTTGCTCGAAGCGTTCTAATTACTTAATTTTTAGGAGAAATTCATGCTTAGTCAAAAAAAGTTTGCTCTGTTTGTCAGCACGGTTTTCGTTTCCTTATTGTTCATGCGGGAAACAGCCCACGCGCAAACGGGGAACACGTCAATTAGCCTTGAATGTACGGGATCGGGATCAATATCTGCTACGCAAACCGGCTTTGAGAACCGCTACAACCCTAAAACTAAGAGTTATGAACGCAGTACAGTCCAGAACATGGTGCGTCGCCCCTTCACTGGAACTAGCCATGTCGAGATCTCTGGTAATAGTCTTCGTATCGGTCTTCCGCCGGATATGGTGCCATTGATCAACAGTATGAAAGATGGTTGGTTTAGTATTGACGACCTATTTATGAATGAACGCGAGATCACGGGGAAGGTTCATATTAATGGATTTTCTCAGCCTGATTTGCGCATTGATAGAACAACCGGTTCCATTTCAATCCATAACGGCCTTAGCGATTTCTCCGGGAAATGTGAACTCATTGATGCGAATGCGAAGCCTAAGTTCTAGGAAAGCGCGGCATGAATAGGGTGCGTCATCACGTTGGATTTGTCGCCCCTGGTTTACTCGAAATCAACCATGTCTATTCCGAAGAACTAGAAAAAGAGCTCGAGGAGAATTCGCCTGGATCTGATTCCTGGAGCATTGCCACTGAAGAGCTGATTCAGTGGTATGTAAATCAATGGCAACGAGTCGGCGGAGAAAACTTTCCTCTCGTGCCCACGATGGCAGCAAGCGATGCAGAGTTCAACGCCTAGCCCTTCCATCGAGAGGGACGTCCGAGAGCTATCATTGTTGGTCGCCCATCATGTCAAATTTTAGGCATTTCACATGCAAAGCTCATCAAGACTAGTACTGAAAATAGCGCCTTTATTTCTGTTGGCACTCATGCTATGCAGCTGCGCGACCGAAGGCTTTCCTCAGAAATACTATGCTGCCAGAAACTCAGGGGATCGAATTGCCTTGTCACTGAAGCTTGGCATGACCATAGATGAGATTCGGAAGTCTGTTTCCGACAGCGAGTTCAAGCAGTATGTAAAAGAAGGTTCATTAAGTTCTGTGCGTTCCGAGAAGGAAATACTGGAGTTTTACACAAACGCAATCTATCCCAAGAACGTCCTGGATGACATGAAAGTCGGTACGCAATACAGGTCGTACAGCTATTGGATTACTGGTCAGACGAATGTGACACTCTACTTATTTTTTGACGAGTCCGAAAGATTGCGTGGCTGGGCGAACTACCCAAGCCGGTTTAACTATGAGCGATACTGGCACGAACGCTTGACATCAAAGCTGAGAGTTCGGACTGAGAAGAAAGGTATGACGCGCGCTGAGGTACATGCGTTGTTAGGCTCTCCTTTGGACATAGTTGATCTTCCGACAGAGCGTTCTCGCTCTCAATACATGGATCATGTCTGGCTCTCGTATAATAACTTTCTTGATCCGCCGGTTCGCGATATCGTAAAGAAGCTTGAGGTTTACTCCTATCCTCTGGTGGGCGGAGGAGAAAGACGCGTGTACCTTGGCTACACTGAGTTTCCACGCTTTAAATATCAATTTATCTCAAAGAAAAATCCTCGAGCACAAGTACCGAATCCTGATTACCTTGGGCCGCAACAGGACGAATTAACTGTGTGGGGTTATGACCACGCCTGGGAAGAAGGCGAACGCTATATGCGTTACGAAACACAGCAGAAAAAATGATGCACACTATTAGCGCAAGCAATAAAATTATTGACTGATCGGCGCACGCCTTTCAAACCAAAGTTAACCCACAAAAACAAATTCCTACTTATGCCCAAATCGCCAAAACAAATCGTAGCATCTCTTTCTGAATTTTGGTCTCCGCGCATCATCGCTGAAGTTGATGACACCTACATCAAGGTTGCCAAAGTCCTCGGTTCTTTGGCATGGCATAGCCATGAGAATGAGGATGAACTGTTTCTGGTTCTCAAAGGCCATCTGAGAATCGAGATGGAGGATAAGACTGTTGAGCTCGAAGAGGGTGAGGTCTTCGTTGTTCCCAAGGGCGTTCGTCACAATCCAATTGCTGAGCACGAGTGTCACCTCATGCTGATTGAAAAGAAGACTACCTTACATACTGGCGATACAGTTACAGAGAAGACTCGCTCGCTGGCTGATCAGCTACGTCCGGCGTGAAATTGGCAAGACAACAGACTTGCAGTCACTCGCCAGCCTAGATTGCGATGCCGCACAAGAACATGTACACGCAGCTGTACGCGCACTCAAACTGCAGACACTACCGTAATTCTTAAAAGAAATAATGACCA
>CAUPNA010000046.1:0-26559 GCA_963512475.1 uncultured Undibacterium sp. | reverse complement strand
TCCCACAAGGCACCTTCAACTACTTTGCCCGTACTCATGGAATTCCAGACGATGCAGCCATCGCTGCGCGACAACTTCTGGCATGGTCGCCTTGGCCGGTGCAAGTCGCCGCTGTGAATGAGCATGTGTTTCTGGTCAATGCCAGTCTCGGACTTTACCCCGATTTACTCGAAGATCGCGAGGCATATAAAGCGCGTTTTGGACGCAGCCGCTGGGTCGCATTCGGGGCAGCAAGCGCAACGCTACTGCGCGCGCAACGACGACTGCGCATGCGCATCGAACAAGAAGGCTCAGTGCGCAATGTCAAAGCACTGACGCTCTTTGTTGGTAATAATCGTCTACAGCTAGAACAATTGGGCGTACCGCCACGCCTAACACTTCCCGATACACCAGGCCATTTGACCGCAGTCATGTTACGACCCATCGGCACCTTAGCGATGTTGCGACTGATGTGGCATGGCGCAATGGGAACGCTAGGTGCGGCCGAGGATATCGAACACTTTACATTCAACCACCTCGTTGTCCGCCCCACCCTGACACCAGGTCGCCGTGGTGTCAAAGTCGCTTTTGACGGCGAAGTCACACGGCTACGCGCGCCACTTGACTTTCAAGTGCTGTCGAAACCCTTGTATTTGCTGAAACCAGCCCCGACAAGCAATGTTGCGAACGCAGAAGTGTCAAATGAAAGTTACGATGCATGAGCGTCTTAATGCAGATTTCCGATCCTCACTTTGGCACTGAACAGCCGCAGGTGATGGCGGCACTCACAAGCTTGGTGAAACAGCAGAAACCGGATCTCTTAGTGCTATCCGGCGATATCACACAACGCGCTAAGCCAACTCAATTCCAAGCAGCACGCCGTTTTATGGACAGCCTGCACGTCCCTTTCCTGGCAATTCCGGGCAACCACGACATACCGCTACTAAATATATGGTCGCGCCTATGCAATCCCTACGCTCGCCATATCGCCGCTTTTGGATCGGAGTTGGAACCGTTCTATTCCTCGCCAGACCTGATGGTCATCTGCGTCAACACCACACGCGCATGGCGTCATAAACACGGTGAATTATCCGCACAACAAATCGCGCGCGTTACCGATTTATTGTCACAAGCAAGTGCCGAGCAATTACGCATTGTCGTCGTCCACCAACCAATCGCCGTAACGCGCGCTAAAGATGAAATCCATCGACTACGCGGTCACGCTGAAGCCTTACCCGCTTGGTCTGCCGCTGGTGCCGATCTTGTCATGGGTGGGCACATCCATCTACCTTACGTGCTGCCACTTACTGGTCTAGCACGACCAATGTGGGCAGTACAAGCCGGTACCGCAGTCTCATCGCGAGTGCGATCAGGTGTGCCAAATTCGGTGAATATATTGCGCTGGAGAACGGACATAGCGGTGGGTTGCTGCCATCTAGAACAATGGGATTTTTCAGCCAAAGAATCCCATTTTGCAATCGCAAAATTGAACGAAGTCAACCCAGCAAGGCTTGTGAATTCACTACAAAACACAATACAGGCCACTACTAACTTGCCTAACCGAATTACTCAAGCCTAGAACATAAAGACTGCCCCGCTCAAGCATCAAGCAGCTTGGCTGTTGATCCGCAGGCGCGCCACACAATGGGAACGCTCAATTAAAGTAATGGTTTATCCTTTGGGCAATACTTATAAGGGGACAGCGCCATCACCGCAGCGTCAGCCACAAGGCGTAACTGGCTTTGCACTTGCTGACTAACATCGGAAGGCGCGATATCAGGCAGCGAGGATGGCAATTTTCCTGACAGCGTCGCAAATAAGACGTAAGCCGTTAGTTGAGCTCCTACTGGTGCTGAATGGTTTCCATCGCCTGCATACAGAGGCAATTCGGGGTGACGTTGCAAAGCCATATCCCAAGCCTGACCAATCGGTGCGATACAAGCGGGTGCCTGTTCTGCGATTTCGACGTGCTGTGCAAAGATGCGATCTGTCTCGTCGATGCCCCTGCGTGGCCATTCTGGGTACAGTACAGGCAAAGCATTGGACTGACGAGCTAAGCCAACCAAAGTGACTGCTTCAGAAGTAGAATAAGAATACGCGCCTGAACTGCTATATTTTTGCGCTTGAAAAATAACCGCATTCCATTTCTGATTTTTGAGTAAATCTAATGTGGGCCGATATTTTAAATGTTCATCTAAAAACAAACTCGCTGGTGATACGACGACCGCAACGGTCTTCCCTGGATACGCAACCCGTAAGATCGCTTCCAATCGCGCTGGCAAATAATTGAAGTGGGTATGGCTATTCCCCATCATCAAAACTTTAATATCGGCGCTGATCGTGGCCGTGCTATTTGCCGTATTGCCAGATGCAGCGGGCGTTGAATCGGCATCGGCTCCGCCACCGCAAGCCATCAACAACAAACAAATCGATAAAGACAACAACAGCCTCTGCAAGCATTGCCATGGTTGGAAAAAAAAGCTTCTCTGTATCATCTGCCATTCTCCTTGATGTTAGAGCTAGGGATTAACTTTCAAACGCAACATGAGTTGAATCCAATATGAAAAAACGAATTGGAAAATCAAGTCTCGAAGTAAAGCATTGCAGCCGTTCGACATCGTCGTTTCGGCAGAGCTAGGTCACACTTGCCACGGCAATCTCCGCCTCTTTTGGCAAACGGACTCCGTTTATTTGTGACTGCCCTGTCTCAGATTATATCGACTACAATACTTATTTTTCCGCGTTTATGCGGCAACTATTGAGCAATATTCCGAGAAAAAATCAGTCATGGACAAGATAGACCGACATATCGTCGAACTTCTAAAAAATAATGCCCGTTTGACATATCGAGAGCTTGGCGAGCACGTATTCTTGAGCGCCAACACGGTCGCCGATCGCGTGCGGCGTCTAGTTGAAGACAAGGTACTGCTCGGCTTTCATGCTGATGTCGACCTCACAGCAATGGAATTACCTTTACAAGCGCTAATTGACATCAAACTCTTGCAAGGGATAGGCGCAGGGCAATTTGAAGCAGCCATCGCTAAAATTCCTGGCATTATTGAAGCCAGTTTAATGACAGGCACACATGACTACATGCTGCGAGTCGCTTGCCTTGACCAAGCTGACTTAATCCGACTGATCGAAGCATTGCGGGATCGTGCTGGCGTACAAGACACGTTCAGTCGGCTGATACTACGCCGCATTCAAGTTGGTGCACCACTACGTGGTAGTCCCTAAACCAGAAAAAAGCATATCCTTCAGCGCAGTAAAACCAGCCTTTGAGTAAGACCCAACATCAAATTGTGGTGTCGTTTAAAGACAGCAAAGGCACCTATCTCAAAACCTCAAAAACTCAAAAAGCAACGATAAAAATTAGCTCGCTATTATTTTTCTCAACTAACTTGTACCGACACAAGTGATCTAAATGACCTATTGCATACGTGCGATTACGCTGCGCAAATCGCACTACGGGACTGTCGTGACGTTGAAGTTTATCTCGCCAACGATAAACAGATTCCCATTTATCGCCTTTTCGTTTGGTCATCGTTCGATTGGTCGGGTGTGGCCCGACAGCCAATGACCTTTTTTGCTTCGCCAAAAAAGGTAATCCAAAAAAGGCGACCGTAGGCTCGCCCTGCGGGTGCTTACGCTACGCTTCAGCATAATTTGTGCATCACAAAAAATGGGAAAGTGTCGAAACTCGCTTCGCTCAAACAACGACACTTTCTTATCCATTTTCTGTGACCCACAAATTACATCGTCTCGAACGGTGGTAGGTCAAAAACAACTTCAAAAGCACCGACCTACAACGGCCATTAGAAAAATGTATTTTTGTCGAGACTGATTGTTTTGATGTTGCAGTTGTTTTTGACTTTGCTTTTGACTTTGCTTTTGACTTTGCTTTTGACTTTGCTTTTGACTTGCACCCACTTCTGACAATGCCAATTGTGCAGGACAGAAAATGGATAAAGAAAGCCTTGCTGTTTGAGCCGAAGGCGAGTTTCAAGGCTTTCCCATTTTTTGTCCTGCACAATTGGGAACCCGAAGGGCAGTGGCAGCGTGGTCGCCTTTTTTGGGTTACCTTTTTTGGCGAAGCAAAAAAGGTAACTGGCTGTCGGGCCACCCCCGACCTACAGAATTCAAAACAATAGCAAAATCAATCGCAGCGACCATCACGCTACACTAATCTAAAGATAGAGATAGCACTAAACCAAAAAAAGCCCGCAAAATCCAAAGATCTTGCGGGCTTTTTCACAAGCAATCAAAACATAGAAAAACCGTCTATTCGACGGCTTTAACCATATCCTCAATCACCTTCTTAGCATCCCCAAACACCATCATCGTCTTATCCATGTAGAACAACTCATTATCCAAACCAGCATAACCAGAGGCCATAGAACGTTTGTTCACGATAATCGTTTTAGCTTTGTAGGCTTCCAGAATCGGCATACCCGCGATAGGCGATTTTGGATCTTTAGCCGCTGGATTAACAACGTCGTTTGCACCCAAGACCAAGACCACATCGGCTTGACCAAATTCGCTATTGATATCTTCCATCTCAAACACTTGGTCATACGGCACTTCAGCTTCCGCCAATAACACGTTCATGTGACCAGGCATACGGCCTGCCACTGGATGAATCGCGTACTTGACCGTAATGCCTTTGTGCGTGAGTTTTTCGGTCAACTCTTTCAAAGCATGCTGAGCACGCGCAACCGCTAAGCCATAGCCTGGAACAATGATGACGGTTTCTGCATTGCCTAATAAGAAGGCGACGTCGTCCGGCGAACCAGATTTAACTTGGCGTTGTGCGCCACCCGCTGCTGCTGCTTCTGCCGGAGCGCCACCGAAGCCACCCAAGATCACGTTGAAGAAAGAACGATTCATTGCCTTACACATGATGTAAGAAAGAATCGCGCCAGAAGAGCCGACCAAGGAACCAGCAATAATCAACATCGAGTTATTGAGTGAGAAGCCGATACCAGCGGCCGCCCAACCTGAGTAACTATTCAACATCGAGACTACCACTGGCATATCCGCACCACCGATAGGAATGATGATCAGTACACCCAACACGAATGCGATTGCCGTCATCAGGATAAACGGCGTCCACGCTGGAGCCACGCCGCTGTCCAAGCAGAATGCTAAACCCAGTCCCACCATCGCAATTGCCAAGGCCAAGTTCAACATGTGTTGACCAGCGAAACTCACTGGCGCACCTTGGAATAAGCGGAACTTGTATTTACCCGATAATTTACCGAAGGCGATCACGGAACCAGAGAACGTAATCGCACCGACGAAAGTACCAATAAATAACTCGATACGGTTACCAAATGGAATCGCCGCTTCACGTGTAGTGATGCTAAAGATCCATGGTTCAGCAACCACCGCAACAGCAATACATACCGCTGCCAAACCGATCAGTGAATGCATCGCTGCCACCAGTTCTGGCATCTTGGTCATTTCTACGCGTCTTGCCAAAGTGGCACCAATGCCGCCACCAACCACGATACCGAGTATCACCAAGCCATAACCAAGACCCGCACCACCCGCCTCGTTTTTCAACTTAACGATCAGAGCGACTGTAGTCAAAGCAGCTATCGCCATCCCTATCATGCCGAAGGTATTACCCTTGCGCGCAGTCGATGGATGGGACAAACCTTTAAGCGCTTGAATAAAGCAGACCGATGCAATCAGGTAGAGCATTGTCACGAGATTCATACTCATTATTGTGCCTCCTGAGTTGCAGATTTAGCTTCCACTTTAGCTTTGGGTTCTTTTTTCTTAAACATCTCTAGCATCCTTTGCGTGACTAAAAAGCCACCAAAGACATTGACCGCTGCCAGCGCTACAGCCAGCGTCCCCATCACTTGCGCGAGGACACCTTCGGTCAAACCTGCAGCCAACATCGCACCAACGATGATGATGGCAGAGATCGCATTGGTCACCGCCATTAAAGGCGTATGCAATGCGGGCGTTACAGTCCAGACCACGTGGTAACCGACATAAATCGCCAGTACAAAAATGATCAGATTAGTGAGTGTATGACTTACTACATCCATGACGTTCTCTCTTTATTTACGTTAAAAGGGACTTCAGTAGTAATGCTGTGCAGATAAGCTTAATTCTCTTAATCGTCATCCCTGCGAAGGCAGGGATCCAGTGTCTTAAGGCTTTTACGCCGCTGGATTCCCGCCTTCGCGGGAATGACGCATCAAAGTGTTGAGCTTAACTGAGTAGCATCAGACGTCCGTAATTCTTTAATTTCATCACGTCTAAAAACCATGCAGTTCAATATTCTTTCAAACTAGTGATTTTGTTCTTTGCATCTACAAACACCACTTTTGGTTTGAAGTTTTCTGCCACTTCATCATCCATCGGTGCGTAAGTGCAAATAATCATTAAATCACCCAGTTGTACACGACGTGCTGCAGCACCGTTTAATGAAATTTCGCCACTGCCGCGCTTACCTTTAATCGCGTATGTTGCAAAACGTTCTCCATTATTGATGTTGTAGAGTTCAATGCGCTCATGTTCCTTAATGTCTGCGGCATCGAGTAAATCTTGGTCGATGCCACATGAACCTTCATAGTTCAAATCACATTGGGTAACCGAGACACGGTGAATCTTGGCGCGTAACATATTTCTTTGCATAATTTCCTCAACTACTTGATATTCAAAAACTTACTGATTAAAAACGAAACAAAATCTATTTTCGCCGCAGAGGCGCAGAGATCGCGGAGACTTCTCTCTTTAAAACTATGGACTGTCTGCGGCTCAAGTGATCTTCATCGTTTTCAAATTTATTTCTTTAGCACTTCACCGCCGGAACACATCATGGTAGCGACGACGATTTCGTCTTCTTTATTGATCGCCAGATTTGCATCTTTGTCGATGATCAATTTTAAGAAATCGAGAATATTGCGTGAATACAGCGCCGATGCATCTGCTGCAACCAGTGTTGCCAGATTCGGCTCGCCAATGATATGGACGCCGTATTTGGTGACGGTTTTGTTCAGTTCCGATAAAGGACAATTTCCACCTTGCTCAACCGCCATATCGACGATCACAGAACCAGGTTTCATGGCTTTCACCGTTTCTTCAGAGATCAAGATCGGTGCTTTACGTCCAGGTATCAAAGCCGTAGTAATAATAATGTCCGCCTGTTTAGCGCGTTCATGTACCAAAGCGGCTTGACGTGCCATCCATGCGGCAGGCATCGATCGTGCGTAGCCGCCTACACCTTTGGCGATTTCACGTTCTTCGTCGGTTTCGTATGGGACATCGATAAACTTCGCACCCAAAGATTCAACTTGTTCTTTGACCGGCGGACGGACGTCAGAGGCTTCAATCACAGCACCTAGACGTTTCGCAGTTGCAATCGCTTGCAAACCTGCGACGCCGACACCCATAATCAATACGCGTGCAGCTTTAACGGTACCTGCCGCCGTCATCAACATAGGCATGAAGCGCTGATAGGTATTCGCCGCCAGCATCACGGCTTTATAACCAGCGATGTTGGCTTGTGAAGAAAGCACGTCCAATGACTGAGCACGTGTGATACGTGGCGCAGCTTCCAAAGAAAAAGCGGTAATGCCATGTGCTGCCATCGCCGCGATATTCTCTGCATCAAAAGGATTAAGCATGCCAACGATCACAGTGCCCGATTTGATCATGCTGCGCTCTTCTGCAGAAGGTGCACGCACCTTCAAAATTAAATCTGTCGCAAAAGCATCTGCTGCTGAACCTACCGTCGCACCTGCGGCCTGATAAGCTTCATCGGTAATCGAGGAAGCAATACCAGCACCAGCTTGCACGATGACTTCGTGCTTGGCACTCACATATTTCTTAATTGTTTCTGGGGTCGCCGCAACGCGCGTCTCGCCCGACCGTGTTTCGGCGGGAATGCCGATTTTCATAAAGTTACTCCTTTTTATTTTTGATACCCATGGGTTCAATTTCTAAAGCGATTACTTCAGGTATTTCATGTTGCGCGAATTGCATGTCCTTGGGTAAAAGACAAACAAGATGATTGATATTTCGATTTATCTCACCACGGCGTTCAAAACACTTAAATCGAACTGGAGGTTAGAAATCCTCTCAAATTTCCTTTTTGGGACGGATTGCGAGGCGGTTCCTATATTACATTTGATATTCGACAACGATATTACACGAAAAATGCACCATACTGGCACGGGTTAAGCACTCTAAAGTGTCACTTAAGTCATACCACTGCACCAGCATAAAGCAATAAAATTCTTACTCCCAATGCTGCATCCCTACCTCAAACCCTGATGGCATAAGGCTTTTCAAAGGAAAAACCATTTCCAAGCCAGCATTGGTCGCCCGACATATTCCATTTCAAAATGGCAACAAGAATGATGGATTTTCTTATAGATAGAATCTTTATTAGTAAATTCGAATCGTGATTAAGGTGTGATGACGGTGAAATATGAGCTTAAGAGGTAAAATAACGCCCAGCTTCGTTTTAAGCATCCGTTCTCTACTGTCAATTAAAAAATCTATGTCTGATATCTGGAAACCTTCGGTCACTGTTGCTGCTATCGTGCCGCGTCAAAACGGCGAACGTGTAGAATTTTTAATGATAGAAGAAACGACGCCCGATGGCGTGCGGTTAAATCAAGCCGCAGGCCATCTGGATCCCAATGAAAGCTTAGAGCAAGCGGTGATTCGAGAAACCTTGGAAGAAACCGCACATGAATTTGTGCCGGAGGCCTTGGTCGGTACCTATATGTCGAAGTTTATTTCACCGAATTCGGGTAAAGAAGTGACCTATTTACGTTTTGCATTTTGTGGCAAAGTCATTGCCCAACATGACAGGCCTTTAGATCATGGTATTTTGCGTGCTTTGTGGATGACGTATGAAGAGATCCTGGCATGTCAGGAGATGCACCGCAGTCCATTGATTTTGAAATGTTTGCAAGACTATTTAGCGGGGCAAAGAGCGCCTTTAAATTTAATGTATACGCATCCTAGTGTGGTGGGCGCTAAACTTAACAAGAATTTGTAGCGCGTAGGTAGTCATCTAACACAAAAACCCTCACCGCCAAGACGCGGAGTCGCAGAGGAGCGCAGAGAAAATCCTAGCTTACATTATTTCCTCTCCTTTCGATTCTTTCTGAATTTCGGCGTCTCAGCATTGAAGCGTTTTAACCGTCAAGTACAGTATAAAAATAAGCAGGAATATTCATGAGTAAAAAACGCGTAGTCATCGGGATGTCCGGTGGTGTAGATTCTTCCGTCTCTGCCTGGCTCTTAAAGGAGCAAGGTTACGAGGTGATCGGCCTATTCATGAAGAATTGGGAAGACGATGACAATTCCGAATATTGCTCAACCCGCGAAGATTTAATCGACGCTGTGAGTGTAGCGGATGTGGTCGGCGTCGATATAGAAACTGTCAATTTCGCCAGCGAGTATAAAGATCGAGTATTTGCAGAATTCTTGCGCGAGTATCAAGCCGGACGTACGCCGAATCCCGATGTGCTTTGCAATGCAGAAATTAAGTTCAAAGCCTTCTTAGACCATGCAATGAAACTGGGAGCCGACTATATCGCCACTGGGCACTACGCGCGCGTGCGCGAAATGAATGGCGAATTCCAGTTAATGAAGGCGCTTGATGCCAGTAAAGATCAAAGCTATTTCTTACATCGATTGAATCAGGCGCAACTCAAAAACACCTTATTTCCGCTCGGTGAAATCAATAAAACCGAAGTACGTAAAATCGCTGAACAGATCAATCTCCCGAATGCAAAAAAGAAAGATTCAACCGGCATTTGCTTTATAGGCGAGCGTCCTTTCCGCGAATTTTTAAATCGCTACTTATCCTATGCGCCGGGCGAAATTCGTACACCGGAAGAAGAGATCATCGGCAAGCACGTTGGCTTAAGTTTTTACACTTTAGGCCAACGCAAAGGCATAGGTATAGGCGGTATCAAATCACATCAAAATGCAGATGGCAGTAGCGATGCTTGGTATGTGGCACGAAAAGATGTGGAAAACAATCGCGTGTATGCGGTGCAAGGCCATGATCACCCTTGGTTACTTTCCAATTCATTGGAAGCCGCGCAAGTGAGTTGGGTCGCAGGTCATGCGCCCGATATAGAAAAATTATCTGCAAAAACCCGTTATCGCCAACCTGACATGGCATGTCGTTTCAGCGGCGACAATGAATTGTTCCAATTGCACTTCGATGAAGCGCAATGGGCGGTCACACCGGGGCAGTCAGCAGTTCTTTATGATGGCGATGTGTGCTTAGGCGGCGGCATTATCAACGCAGCACAAGCGGATTAAAATCACATATCAAAGACAAAGACTGACGTCAACATATTTCATCCCATCTTGAACATCAACAGGAACGACATTGGAACTACTTAATATCGATTGCCTAGGCAAAGCACTACGTTTGGAAGGCTCACTCGCGGGCTGGCAACAACTCTTTTGGGACAATAATCTGGTATCACAAAAAAATGCCAGTGCGGACAATGAAGGTAGCTACACGCATGAATTCGAACTGAAATTGAGTCCAGTACCTGCCAACACGCAAACCGCGAACCACAGCGTTGCGACGTCAGGCATAAGCGCAGAGGCTAGTTTGGGATCGATGTTGGAGTCGGTACAACAATTCAATATCCGTCTAGAAACCCAATTGCAATGGCAGCCATTTTTGATTCAATACCGCTTATTGATCAATGATGAAGAAGTCACACAAGGTCAGCGCAATACGAAAGATATAGAACGCCAAGTACCCGAAGTTTCGGTGAGTACCAAAGAAAGACCTAGCCTGATCGGCTTGGCGTCGCTCGCCTTTAAATTACTAAAGAGTGCTAAGGCTATCAAAGTTATCTTGGCGACCGCCACGCTAGCGACCTATTCATGGCTATTCTCATTTAAATTTGCTGCGGCACTGATCGCTTGTCTGGTGATCCACGAGTACGGACACATCCGCGCCATGAAGCACTTTGGCTTAAAAACCAAGGGCATTTACCTGATTCCCTTTCTGGGAGGTCTGGCGCTGAGTGATGACAAGATTAATACGCGCTGGCAGGATGTCGTGATTTCGATTATGGGCCCTACTTTTGGTCTCATCTTGTCCGTAATTTTATTGATGCTGTACTGGATCACAGGGAATATTTTCTTCGCCGGTCTTGCCAATTTTAATGCGCTACTCAATTTAATTAATCTACTTCCTATCTTACCGCTAGACGGTGGGCACATTTTGAAGAGTATTGGTTTTTCAGCGAATGGCAAATTTGGCTTATTCGCCATGGTCACAGGTTCCGTTCTGGGCATCCTTGGTTGTTACGCGATGGGTTTGAGTTTCATGGCATTCTTCCTACTAATTGGCAGTATGGAAATTGTGTTCGAATGGCGCATGCGACATCAAAGTCATTTGCTGCCACTTGATCGATATGGGCAAATTTTTTCCAGTGTTTGGTACGTCTTTACTGCGGCAGCATTGATCGCCATCATGTGGTATTTCGCCCATAGTGGTGATGAATTACTGGCTGCGCCTTTAAAGATATTGCGAAGCTAGTTCTATCGAACAAATAGAAACGGTAACCAATAGTGTGCTGGGCGCAGCTGCATCAGCCCAGCGTGCCAAACAAATTGATGCGCATGACGCACGACATGATTCTACAGATCGTAAATCAGATTAAAAAAAGCGCTTACAAGTATTTTCTTGTAAGCGCTTTTTTATCGTTCTAATTAATTCAAAAAACTCTACTTCTTGTCTTCAGTTGGCTTAGCAGGCACAAACTGTCCCATCACATCACGCTGACCACGTTCCAAATAAGGAATCGGTTTTTCCATCCATTCTGGGCGCGGTTTGTTCAACAAATAATGATCAAAAAATTCGCTCATATGCACCGTAAAATGCTTGATATTGTCGCGATCACGCAAGCCGTGTTTTTCACCATTATAGTTAAACCAGTAAGCTTCTTTATTCAAACGGCGTAAAGCAGAGAAGAACTCAATCGCTTGATACCAAGGTACTGCATCATCGTCATCGTTATGCACAGTTAAGAATGGTGTCTGTACTTTATCGATGGCAAATATCGGAGAGTTCTCTACATATTTCGCCGTACTATTCCAAGGTGTGCCACCAATACGACTTTGACCGCGCTCATATTGGAACGCACGACTCACGCCTGCACCCCAACGGATACCACCATAACCACTGACCATATTTGCCATCGAAGCGCCGGCTTCCGCAGCACGGAACATATTGGTACGCGTCAAGATGTAACTGATCTGGTAAGCGCCCCAGCTATGTCCTTGAATACCCACTCGTTTTGCATCAACATAGCCATTTGAAATCACCTGCTGCACCGCAGGTACAACTGCATTTAACGCACTCTTACCTGGATAGCCTGTTTTGTACACGATATCCGGGCGCAAGACGATATAGCCATTGCTGACATAACGCGTGACGTTAATATTTTGCGCGGGTGATGGTGATACGAAACGATGCATATTGTCTGTCATCTTTTCGTAGATGTAGACCATCATCGGATACTTTTTCTTAGGATCAAAATTTTCTGGCTTGGCGACCAGTGCCTTCATTTTTTTACCATCGCCATTGGTGTACTCAATCATCTCTTGCGTACCCCAGTTGTATTGTGCTTGCTGAGGATTGGCATAACTGATTTTCTTGGCATTGGCAAAACTCAAATCCGCGCTCCACAAATCTGGGAACTCAGTAAAAGTTTGTTGCGTAAATAAAGTCGCGTCGCTGTCTTTTGCTTTAATCAAACCTGTAATCAATTTATCGGCATGTACCAAACGCTTGGGCTCCGCAGGTGTTTGTACTTGTGGATTAACGCTGTAATAACCAGTCGATTGATTGATGTCGTGAGTCGCCGCTAATATCCACGGTTTGTCGCTTGGCAGTGCTTTCGTTTGAGGTGAGAGTCGGTTATCGCCTAAATGCACGTAACGTAATTCCAATTGATTTTTACGACCAAAACCAGCGGTCAAATTGCGGGTCGCTTTACTTTGCAGATTGACTTCCCACAAATCGAACTGGTCATACAAAACCACATTCGCATCATCGGCTGACCAGCCTGCTACACCAAAGGCATTCTTCGGCTCTGGAGTATCACGTTGTTGATCTTCAAAATGTGTTTTGATGTGTCCAGTCAAATTGGTTTTCTTACCATCAGCCGTTGCGTAGGACCACCACACACTCTTGTCCGCATCAAAGTTAATGATGTATTTACCTGCTGGCGAAAATTGCGGCATAAAGCGCGTCTTTTCGATGAGCATCTTTGCCTGACCATTCTGTAAGTCGACGGCATAGGCGTCGAAGTACAAACTATCCCATGACATCAAATGACGATACGGTAGAGTACTAATACCCATCGCAAATTGAGCGTTGTCGTTGAGCATGACTTGTGGGATTAATTTATTCGCTAATTGAACAAACTTAGCATCCGCCAGATGGACGACTGCACGATAGGATTTTTGTTTATCGCGTTCTAGATTGACTTTTTGCACTGACTGTAACTCTGGGTCTTTCCAATGCCAGAGATCTACCTTCATTGGCTCAGGCGCATTTTTTACTACGGGCTTAGGTAATTCGGCCGTGCTCAAAAACAGGCGTTGACCATCTTTGCTGAAGCTCAAGTCCGCATGTTCGCTTGGCGTCCAGCCTTTCGTCATGCCATTAGAATCTGCGTTGACTAATAAGCGTGCATCGGTGTCACCTGCGCGCCAAAAGAACAGACTATAAACATTAGTCTCGCTGTTGGCATCCTTAGCTGCATCTTTTTTCTTGGCGACTTCATCGCGATTACTGAGCACCGCAAATTGTTTACCGTCCTCGTCGAATCTCAAGTACTTGTAGCTACCAGCACCCTGCAAAATCGCTTTGGATTCGCTTGTTTCAGCAGACCACAAATACACGCCCTCTAGCGCACTTGGAGCGGGTGCCGCAGCGACTGATTTCGCATTTGGCTTAAGGTCTTTTGCTTGCTCCTTCACTTGCTCTTGTACTACTTCCTTTTGATCGGCTTTTATTGGATCTTTAGCTGCGTCCTTGGATGTGTCCTTAGTTGCATCCTTAGCGACTTCTTTCACAGATACCGCATACGCCAATAAACTTCCTGATTTGTTCCAGCTTAAATCTGCGACTTCTTTGATCGATGTTTTTTTGTTTTTCGCCAGATCCCAAACGATCAGCTCAGTGCCAGGCTCTTTCTTTTTTGCAGCCGCTGCAGCTGCACCAGGAGCAACTTGCTGATCCTCGTCGCTGACATCAAATGACATAGCGATTTCATCTTCAGCGATTTCGTCAGTGATAGCGTCAGTTTTTGGCGCTTCGTCTTTCTTAGCGTCCTTCTTCACTTCTTTTGGCGGCTCCAACAGCACTGCCAACAAACTTGATCCTTCTTCTGCAAAGCTAAAACGTTTGACGCGCTCTATACTTTCGACTTTACCGCTCGCCAGATCAATCACGCCCACGCCCAGCTTGGGCGCGTCCTCTGCCTTGGTTTTCGCTTTCTTCGCTTTCTCCAAATCAGCACGAGTCGGTGTAACCGCAAAGGCTAAATACCTACCATCAAAACTAAACACCGGGGCATTCCCGCGCGGCGCACGCCACTCGCGTCCATCGCGCAAGTTCTTAACAACAATTTCACCATCCGATTCTTGCCCTACCAACGCATAAGCAGCCCACTGTCCATCGCGGCTCAAAACGCTGTTTTGTATGCTGCGCCAATTCGCATAAACATCGTGTGTAATTAATTTTTTGCTTGCTTGAGTCGCGTTCGCGCTGGTCACGGCTTTATCTGTCGCGTTTTGCGCCAATGCACTTTGCGGCACACTGACAGCATATAAACCTAGCACCAACACCAAGGCAGATGCTGGGCGCAATACCCAACTAGAATTCAAAAAACTTCCTGCGTTTTGTACTGAATTTTGCATTTTGCGCATCATCATGTTTCCTTTATTTTTAGCCGAATTTCATCTAATTTCGTTTTATAGGGATTGAACCTGCAAGGTCTTTGTGACCTTACCTTCACCTTTTTCACCCATACCGGAACCGCTATTCTTACTTTCTTTTTTTAGCGCGATCAAACGATCGCCCAAAGTGCTATAGACCCACTCTTCTTCATTTTTCATTTCAAAACTAATCACGACGAAAGCGCGTCCTGATATGGCTTGAGTTTGGCGGCTCGCCAGTGGTGTTCCATCAGCCGCAATCCAGATATCCAGATTGCCATCAAACTTTTTCATGTACTTACGATCTTTTTCTGACAGCTTATCGATCGACAATTCGAAATTCAACAAACGCGCTGGCTTACCATTAAAGCTGTCTTGTTTCTCGCTTTTATACGTGGCTTTCTCCATGCTACGCGTCAAGCTACCAGCAGCAGAAATCATAGGTCGTAAAGCCGACGAATTCACTTCATTTAGAGCAGATAAAGTAGGCGTTTTTGCCTTGCTATCTTTTTCCTTTGAACGCTCCTCAGCTTCCAACTTTGCCAGCATCTCTTTGCTATACAAAACATGCAAGCCGCGCCCACTTTCTTCGACCGAAACGCTGGCGGCACCATGTGTTTCTTCCAATTCTTTTCCCTCGCCTTGACGATTCCAAGTCCTTGCTTCGACAACGGCTTTTAAGGGAGTCTGCCCTTGCAGTCGAGCTAATGCCGCTTTCAAATCACTTAAACCATCAGCGTGCGCCGTACCACTCATTACAATAGATGAAACAACTAAACCAAAGGCGATGGCAGGAGCGAATGTTAAATTCACACTACGCTGAACAATCTGTTTTGCATATTGCATAAAATTCCTTTTATTAACGGGCAATACTGCCCCATGAGGATCTGATGCAGCAAGTTGCTCAGACCCCGTTTTTGCCATCTAGTTCCACGATTCATCAAAATCAATGTCAGTTGATGTCGGTGCTCATGAACGACCTATTCATGTTAGGACTTCTCTTTACCAACCAAAGACGAAGCCAAATACACCAGTAGTGCGGATTGCGCATCATCTGCTGCATATTTGAGCTGACGCTCATTTAAGCTTTCTGCGGCCCAATTAGAAGTGGATACACGTTTTGATTTTTGTAAGACCTGCCCAAAATATTTTTCCACCGCACGTTTGGCACCCATTTGCTTTTTGCGGTTATCACTAAGCGCTCGCGACAAATCAAGAACATGGGCAATCTTCACACCTAATTTATGCAACAACCTCTGATTGTCGTCACCTAAACCAAAACCGACTTTCAAAATAGTTTTCGACTCCAAAGCCGCTTTCAATACCGGCGTAGCAAATTCCACTTGCGCACCATTCAAGATGGGAAATAAAAATGCATACTCAGTCGTCGCCAATTGAATCAAATGCGGGCCATCCGAGCTTTGTCCAATTTTAAATATGGGTTTAGATTCTGTATCAAAACCAAGCACCGTCGCCTGCAATAGCTGCTCTTCGGCAAATGCCAATTGCCGATCCGTTAGGACCAGGCATATTTTTTCCATATCGATACCGGGATAGGCGGGTAAATCCTGACTTACTTCCAAATCATTATTCATGTTTTTCAATCAATCTCATGCTTCCTTGTTTCGCTCGATTTAAATGTTGCCAGGCCTCAATACAGGCCTCAATACAGGCCTTAATACGGAAAGAACACTTGTTCACCATTCACCTTAAACGCAGCAATCTTTTTCTTACCTGCTTCCGTCGTAATCCACTCAATAAGTTTCATAGCCGCGCCGTAACGTATTTCCGAAAACTTTGCAGGATTGACTGCGATAATGCCATAAGGATTCAGCATACGTTTATCGCCATCCAATACTATTTGCAAACCTGTTTTGGTTTTATAGGCGGCATAGGTAGCGCGATCGCTCAGCGTGTAGGCTTGCATTTCCGCTGCCATCGTCAATACTTCACCCATACCTAAGCCAGCTGACACATAGGCACCGACTTTTGGTTTATCACCTAATTGCTTCCAATATTTTTGCTCCATCACATCGGTACCCGAATTATCGCCGCGTGAGATGAAGCGTACTTTACTGTCAACGATACGTTTTAATGCTGCGACAAAATCTTTTTCCTTCTTGATGCCAGCAGGGTCATTTTCCGGCCCGACTATCACAAAGTCATTGAACATCACATCGCGTCGCTGCACACCATGTCCGGCTGCAACGAATTGATCTTCTGCCTCACGTGCGTGTACCAAGGTCACATCAACATCACCATTCTTTGCTAACTCCAAGGCTTTGCCACTGCCCACGGCAATCACTTGTACTTTGATTTTGGTATCGGCTTCAAAAGCAGGCAACAGAAATTTCAACAAACCTGAATTGTCAGTGCTGGTGGTCGTCGACATTTTGATGGTTTCTTGCGCAACTGCTGGCAAGCTTGAAAATAAAATACCTGCCAATAAACTGAGGCCAGCACAGCGTATGAATTTGGCATTAATTTTCAACGATGTCATGTGCTACTCCTATGCATGTTGGCATTACGTTTTTCGATACGACCATCGCGCAATTTCACATGATGTACGGATGGTAAATTAATTAAATCTCTGTCGTGGCAAGCCATCACTACACTCGTTTCTGCCGCCACTAATGTCGGTATC
Source organism: uncultured Undibacterium sp. (assembly GCA_963512475.1). GTDB lineage: Bacteria > Pseudomonadota > Gammaproteobacteria > Burkholderiales > Burkholderiaceae_D > Undibacterium. Next base: position 8,972 of record CAUPNA010000046.1, on the reverse strand, counting down.
AAGGCGATAATTTGTTCTCTTGCCTGTCCGTCCAGATTGGCACTGGGCTCATCTAGCAGTAACAATTTCGGCTGCAAAATTTTGGCGCGCGCAAGCGCTATTTTCTGTTTCTCACCACCAGAAAGTCCTTGTGGCATACGATTACGCATGTCCCAAAGTCCCGCCCACAACAATGCCTGTTCTGTACGCTCAGCTATTTCCGCTTTTGCACAATGTCGCGCCCGCAATCCATAAGCGATGTTTTGGGCAACACTCATGTGAAACATAACCGGATGCTGATGCACATACACTATGGCCTCTCGCATGACGGCAGGATAGGTTCGCGTCACTTGAGGTTGGCCCAAAAAATGCCATGCCAAGGTGTCTGCTTTTTCCAAACCCGCCAAGATGCGTAAGAAAACGGTTTTCCCAACACCGTTCATGCCAGTCAAAACGTAAGCACTGGATTGTTGTAATTGGAAATTCTCTATCGCTAACAATGGTCTATCAGCGAAAGATTTACTTAATTTATCAATCGACAATAAAGGAGGTAGAGCTAAGCCTTCGGATTTCATAAAGCGCGCCCAGATTGCCCTGCATCGCCTTGCAGAATCAATAAAATCGCGTTCATCAATAAGGCTGTCACAAGCAAGATTAAGCCTAGGGCTATGCCTTGAGCAAATTCACCTTTACTGGTTTCCAAGGCAATCGCGGTGGTCATCGTACGCGTTTCACCTGCGATATTGCCACCCACCATCATGGCGCAACCCACTTCCGAAATGACACGGCCGAAAGCATGAATCACCGCCGCAATCACTGCAAAACGCGCCTCGCGCAATACCGTCCACATGACTTGCCAGGGTGAGGCACCCAAACTAATGGCGGTTTCCGCTATTCGCTGATCACAAGCCTGCACCGCAGTAAAAATGAATGCAATTAAAATTGGCAATGCAATCAAAGCTTGTCCAAATATCAGTGCCTTACTACTGAATAACCAATGCCAAGCACCTAAATAACCCTGACGCGACAATAGCAAATACAGCAAAAGTCCGATCAATACCGTAGGAAAAGATAGGCTGGCTTGGATCAGCCAGATGACAAAACGACGCCCATAAAAACGATGAGACGCCAATTGATAGCCACAAATCAGCGCAATCGGCGTCGCGATCACTAATGCGAGCAAAGCGCTACGCAGCGACAAGGCAATGATCTGCCACAATTCAGCATCTGCCGTGAGTAAGAGTTGCAGTGCATGCCAAAAATTATCCAACAAATTCATGGCACTCCAATTTCAATCGTTGGAGGAATAATTGGATTTGATGAAGCGATTCGTGAATTTGGGCTAAGTAAGTGCATAGCCGCCATGATAGTGAGGCATTGCAGAAAGCGCAACGAGACAAGTTAATCAGTTGTTTCGTCGAAGGATACCCAAATCCAGATGAATATAAAAAAAGGCGACCCATTGGCCGCCTTACTTGCTAATTTATTTGCTAATTTATTTGCTCATTTAACTGCTCATTTAATTGCTCATTAATTACTAAAACTTATGGAGCACTCCCCTTACGATTGACACTACCCGAACCGCCAATCGACTTGGATACACGCGGGTCACCATAGTAATTCACATTTCCAGAGCCACCGATACTGACATTTAAATTCTCAGTAGCCCAAGTGCTAGCAGTGCCGGAGCCACCAATACTGATACGCACATCTTTTGCTGCTAATCTTGCCATATCGAGTTCTCCAGAGCCGCCGATCGAACCCGATACTTGCGGTACGTTACCACGTGCGGTAAAGCTGCCACTGCCACCGATGGAGACTTTCAAAGTGTCAGCTTTTAAATCAGCGATATCCAAATCACCAGAGCCGCCGACACGCAATTTCAAATCAGTACTTTGTAATTTGTCACTTTTTATACTGCCAGAACCTTCTAGGGCAATGTCGTCGATGTTCTTAAAATTAACCACGATATTCAAAGTGCGGGTTTTAGGATGAACGTTTTTTTCCTTAGAGCGGATTTTCAAGGTATTGCCTTCTACGACAACTTCCAGCATCGCTTGAATATTATCGTCGGTTTCTATCCAGACGCCCTCTTGCGTGCCTTGTTTCAATTCAACTTTACCTGAAACGGAGATCTGCACCGCACGAAAATCTTTCGCAACACGATCTTGCTTCTGGATTTTCCCAGAGCCCTCTACGCTTTTTCCAAACCAGTTTCCCCAATCTGCGTACGCTGGTAAAGCGGTCAGGACTAAGGCAGTGGCGAGCAGGCTGCGGCGCATTGTTTGCTTGTTCATGTTGTTCTCCGATTTGATGCGGCAATAATAAATTTATAAATTCTTAATGAATGACTTATGCGGTTTTCTTACGTGAAAACAAAGAGAATAAACCGTACAAAATCAAGAATGGAATCATGAGTGGCAATAAGGCAATCGCGAATGAACCTAAAACCGCACCCAAGACCACCACCAACACTACGGCAAGCATCGCTAACACTAAGCCGGTAACGCTCAAGGCAAAAAATAGGGCCACAAAACCGATCAGGCATGCCAGCACAAAACCAGTAAAGCCGCCGATATCACCAATTTCTTCACCATCAATTACGATATGAGACGGGTCGATAGAAAAAAAGCTGATCAACAACAGACTGAAGATAATGGCTATCGCGATAAAGATATTTCGTGTATTCGTTTTCATTTTGTTCCCCTTAGTAGATTTGGATTTGTTTCAACAAGATTTGCTTCTCTGATGACTGCAGTGTAAGCAAGCTGATTCAAGCGCACCAGCGGATTGCGACAGAATGCAAAAAAAGGGGATTAGAGCGTCAGTTCCTACCGAAATTACTGCTTGTTTGCCTTTACAGTGCCAGAAGACTGACGTGATTGCTTCATCTTTTTGAAGTACACGATGAGGTCATCCAGGTCTGCAGCGGGTATAGTTTTCTCATCAAATCCAGGCATCAAGGATTGCTTCCAGCTACGGACTGAGGCAGGTTGCCGTATGAATTTCCGTAAGAATTTTTCCTGAAAATATTCGGTGGGACTAAAAGGCAAGTTCAAATCAGGGCCTATAGCCGCATCACCACCGCCATTCATTGTGTGGCAAACCGCACAATTTTTGATGTAAATATGCATACCACGCAAGGCCTGTTGATTATTTCCGTCAACGCTGACGACAGGGATAATTTGCGGATAACGTTGGGGCAATGGCGCCTCAACACTGATTCTTGCGACCTGATATGGCCATTGTTCGTTGCTGATGTTGCCTGCTTCTGGCGTTAGCCAAACCAAATAAAACGGACCCGCGCTGGCAGCTTTAGCAGGATTATCCGGATTAATCGATGGCCAGCTTTGATCCGCTGGCTCAATTGCCAAATAAGGCTGACCTTTACCCGCAAGATCGCTACCCGAAATGTTAGCAACAAAACCATCCGAAGCGACGAACTGCACTGACTGATACTTATCCGATTGCGGCAATAGATGAGCAAACGGCACCGCACGATAAGTCATACTGCGTTTGTACGCTGAATCCTTTGCAATATTGATGTCCTTGGCTTGCGCTAACAACGCGGAACGAGTCCAGCGCTGTATCTGATCACCATTTTTCAACTCCAAAACCGGCTCCTGCGCAGCGGCAAAACCCACACAAAAAACACTCCCCAAAATGAGCACAGTCGTTTTTCTAAGAAAATCACGTGGCGATAGCATAAGAAGTCTCACTAAAAATTTAACAAAAGTAATGAAAATGAAGAGCGCCAACTGCTCAGACAAAACCATGTCAGCATTGCGAGTAAGCTAAAAAGTATAGAGGAAGTGACTGAAAGTTTACGCCCCTCCAGTATCAAATACGGTGAAACCCACAAAAACCGCCCAATTAGAGTGAAAAGCAAGGCCAAAGCAGTCGAAGCGCCCTAAAAAAAGGTTAAAATCTAAGGTTTATAAAACCCTTAGTTCCGCTGAGCAATTTTCTAAATTGTACGAGCGAACTTAGGTAAGCACCTAATCTAAAATCCAGCAAAAAAGGCAGAAGAGCTATGCTCACTTTTCAACAAATAATTTTGACATTGCAAGACTATTGGGACAAACAAGGTTGCGCCCTGTTACAACCGATTGATATGGAAGTGGGTGCGGGTACTTCGCACACAGGTACTTTTTTACGTGCGATTGGCCCTGAACCTTGGCGTGCTGCGTATGTGCAACCGTCACGCCGTCCTAAAGATGGACGCTATGGCGAAAATCCGAATCGATTACAGCACTACTATCAATACCAAGTCGTATTGAAACCAGCACCAGAAAATATTCTTGACCTCTACCTCGGCTCTTTGAAAGCCTTGGGTTTGGATCTGCAACAAAACGATATTCGCTTCGTCGAAGATGACTGGGAAAATCCAACACTAGGCGCATGGGGTTTGGGCTGGGAAGTCTGGTTGAACGGCATGGAAGTGACTCAGTTCACTTATTTCCAACAAGTCGGTGGTCTCGATTGCAAACCTATCCTCGGTGAAATCACCTACGGTATCGAACGTCTGGCAATGTATTTGCAAGGCGTAGAAAACGTCTACGATTTAGTCTGGACTGAACGCGAAGAAAACGGCAAGACTGTTCGCTTGTCATACGGCGATGTGTTCCATCAAAATGAGGTGGAGCAATCGACCTTCAACTTTGAATACTCGAATACCGATTTTCTATTTTCCCTGTTCACTAATTACGAGTCCGAAGCGAAGCGTTTATTGGAAATTACAGAAAACGTCGAAGAAAAATCTTTAGCTTTACCAGCCTACGAAATGATTCTGAAAGCTGCACACACCTTCAACTTGCTCGATGCGCGTGGCGCAATCTCTGTGACGGAGCGTGCTGCGTATATTGGTCGCATTCGTAACTTGTCGCGCGCTGTTGCCGCTGCTTACTATGCTTCCCGCGAAAAACTCGGTTTCCCTATGTGTGCGGCGGATGATAAGCATAAGCCTGCCCCAGTTGTGGCAACTTCCGACGTGGCTTAAGCCGACAATTAAGTTAACAAAGAAGTCGATAAGCAAGAATAAAGAACAGAATCGAGATCGAAATGAATCAAACACTTTTATTAGAATTTTTTACAGAAGAACTGCCACCAAAAGCGCTCGCTAAACTCGGTGAAGCCTTCGCCGCTGGCATCGTCAATGGTTTAAAGTCACGTGACTTTTTGGAAGCAGATTCTGTCGCCACTAGCTTTGCCTCACCGCGTCGTTTGGCGGTCAGCATTACGAAAGTGCGGGCAACTTCTCCCGACAAACAAATGCGCGAAAAAGTATTGCCGGTGTCAGTTGCTTTAGATGCCAATGGCAACGCCACTCCACCATTGGCAAAAAAACTCGCTGCATTAGGCTTCCCCAATTTGCAAGTAGCAGATTTGGAACGCGCAGTGGATGGAAAAGCTGAAAGCTTTTTCTACAGCTACACCGCACCGGGCACAGCGCTGGTTGGCAGTTTGCAATTGGCGCTTGAAGAATCCATCAGCAAATTGCCGATTCCTAAAGTCATGAGCTATCAACGCCCTGATGGTGAGACAGTGCATTTTGTGCGCCCGGTTCACAGCATCATCGCCTTGCATGGCGCAGACATATTGCCTCTAGCAGCATTGGGCTTAACAGCAGGTCGTATCACACTCGGTCATCGTTTCTTATCGGCTGGTGAGGTTTCTATTGCTCACGCTGACGACTATAGTCAGAATTTGGCGGAACAAGGTAAAGTGATTGCCAACGTCAGCGAACGTAAAGAAAAAATCCGTGTCGCTTTGCAAGCGAAAGCGAATGGCGATCAAGTTCTGATGCCTGAATCTTTGCTCGATGAAGTAGCGGCTTTAGTCGAATGGCCTGTCGTCTACGAATGCAACTTCGAAGAAGAGTTCTTGGCGGTGCCGCAAGAGTGCCTGATTCTGACCATGCAAACCAATCAGAAGTATTTTGCCGTCACCGATGCTGCGGGCAAATTGCGCTCACGCTTTTTAATTGTCTCTAACTTAGCGACCGATACGCCAGAACACATTATCCAAGGCAATGAGCGTGTCGTGCGTCCACGCTTATCGGATGCGAAATTTTTCTTTGAACAAGATAAGAAAAAAACCTTGGCAGATCGTTTGCCACAACTGGCGAACGTGGTTTATCACAACAAACTCGGTAGCCAAGCGGAACGTACTCAACGCGTAAAAACACTAGCTGGCCATATCGCTCAATTACTAGGTGCTGATGTTGCTTTAGCAGAACGCGGCGCATTGTTGGCGAAGGCGGATTTACTGACTGACATGGTCGGCGAATTCCCTGAGCTGCAAGGCATCATGGGCACTTACTACGCTAAACACGATGGCGAACATGCTGATGTAGCCGCTGCAGCTTCAGAACATTATCAGCCTCGTTTTGCCGGCGATGCCCTGCCAGCGACTGCGACCGGTACAGCCGTTGCATTGGCCGATAAGTTAGAAACCTTAGTTGGCATCTGGGGCATAGGCTTACAACCAACCGGCGATAAAGATCCTTTCGCTTTACGTCGTCATGCGCTTGGTATCTTGCGTATGCTGGTGGAAAAACGCCTGGCAATTTCTTTGCAAGCACTGATCACTGCAGCGGCAAACCTATTCGCGGGCAATGCGAATTTCAAAGATCCAAGCGCTGATGTACTGACTTTCCTCTACGACCGTCTGCGTGGACAATTACGTGAACGCGGCTTCTCACAAAATGAAGTCGAAGCAGTCGTAGCGCAAAATCCAGATACACTGAATAACATCGTAGAACGTCTGCAAGCGGTACAGAGTTTTGCCGCGTTGCCAGAATCTGCATCGTTGGCGGCAGCGAACAAACGTATCACCAATATTCTGAAGAAAGCCGATGGCACACCAGGCGCTATCAATCCTGCACTATTACAAGAAGCTGCAGAACATGCTTTGTATAAAGCCATGAGTGATGTCAAACCAGGAGTTGATGCGGCCTATGCTGCAGGTGACTTTACCGGTGCTTTAAAAACGCTGGCGGCTTTACGTGAAGGCGTGGATAGTTTCTTTAATGATGTGATGGTGAATGCTGAAGATTTAGCTTTGCGCAATAATCGTTTAGCTTTGCTGGCGTCTTTACATGGCATGTTGAATCAAGTGGCGGATATTTCTAAGTTGGCGGCTTAAATCAGCTTGATATCCCCTCTCCCGCATGCGGGAGAGGGTTAGGGTGAGGGTGGTTCAGAAGCAATAGAAGTATTTTAGAATATAAGCGGTAAGGGCTGATTGTTCAAGATTTCTCAAATAGCATTAATGATTCTGAACCACCCTCATCCCCGACCCTTCTCCCGCTTGCGGGAGAAGGGAGATTAAAAACTAAATTTATTAAAAATTTAAAGCAGATAATGTCAACAACGGATCGCAAAGCGAGATTAGTAATGAGTGCGATTTTTACCGCACTAGCCATCGCATCAGTGATTAGTTTCATGATCGAAGGGATAGGAATAGCGAGCTTGCTTTTAACTTCATTTGCCCTACTCGCGCTTCTTCTAACTGTCACGACGCCAAAACAGTTGGACGATTTTATGGATACTTTGCTGGATTAAGAAATAATGACACCCACCACAAAACTCATCATCCTCGACCGCGATGGCGTGATTAATCATGACTCCGATGCATTCGTCAAATCTCCCGATGAATGGCAAGTAATTCCTGGTTCCGCGCAGGCAATTGCACGTTTGAATCAGGCTGGTTATACGGTAGTGGTGGCGACCAATCAATCGGGCGTAGCACGCAAGTTGTTTCCAATGACGACTTTGAATGCCATTCATCAAAAAATGCATGAGACAGTAGAGCGAGTGGGCGGTATGATCGATGCAGTATTTTTTTGCCCGCATAGCGCCGACGATAATTGTGATTGCCGCAAACCCAAACCCGGCATGCTGCAAGAAATTGCAACTCGATACAATTCGTCCTTAAAAGGCGTGCACTGCGTCGGTGATTCGCTACGTGATTTGCAATCAGGCTTTATGCTCGGTTGCATCCCGAATTTGGTACTGACCGGCAAAGGACAATCCACGCTGGCGAAAGGTGGTTTGCCACCAGGCACGCAAGTACACCCTGATCTGGCGAGTATGGTGGAAAGTTTGTTAAGCACACACAACGAAACCAGCCAATAAGCAAACAACAAACACAAGCTTGTAAATATATTTTGTATTAAAATTTACGACAATAGTAATCGCATCTAGAATTAATTTAGGAAACACAATGTACTCAGCTTTTTGTTTTGTTCGCTCTTTGATTTTTGCTTTAGTCATGATCATCGCAACCGTAATCTGGGCACCGATTTGCTTCTTATTTGCGCCACTTCCGTATAACCAACGCTATTGGGCAACTGCACGCTGGAATGTATTCATCATCTGGGCAGCAAAAGTCATTTGCGGGATTCGTTATGAGACTCGTGGCTATGAGAACTTTCCTGATGGTCCAGTGATTGTTTTATCCAAACATCAATCTGCCTGGGAAACAATTTTCTTGTTAATGTCGACTCCACGTCCGCTGGTGTTTGTTTTCAAAAAATCGATCACTTATATTCCCTTCTTTGGCTGGGCGATTTCTTTGATGAAGATGATTCCGATTGATCGCAGCAAAGGTAAAGATGCGTTTGCCCAAGTCGTAACAATAGGTCGCAAACGTTTAGCCGATGGTCAATGGGTCATTATGTTCCCGGAGGGCACACGTATTCCGGTCGGACAAAAAGGTAATTACAAAGGTGGTGGTACTCGTCTCGCCATTGAAACTAACACACCCGTAATTCCTATCGCCTTAAATTCTGGCGAATGCTGGCCAAAGAACTCTTTCATTAAACGTCCAGGCGTCATCACAGTTTCAGTAGGCAAACCGATTGCGCCTGGTGACATGAATGCGACGGAATTAATGGCTAAAGTAGAAGAGTGGATAGAAGCCGAAATGCGTGTCATCTCGCCACAAGTGTACAAGTAAATCGCCAAATCGAAGCCGTGTTACACTCTTGA
>CAUPNA010000045.1:0-26587 GCA_963512475.1 uncultured Undibacterium sp. | reverse complement strand
TCAGTTCCTGCGGTAAATGTAGTTTTTGCCGCAAATTGATGTATTCCCATTGCACCACGGGCGGTTGGATTCTCGGGAATAGTATTGATGGTACTCAGGCAGAGTTTGTGCGTATTCCTTATGCGGATAATAGTTTGTACGCGATTCCTGAGGGGGCTGATGAAGAAGCGATTGTTATGCTCAGCGACATATTACCCACTGGATTTGAATGTGGTGTGCTCAACGGCAAAATCCAACCCGGCGGAACGGTGGCGATAGTCGGTGCAGGTCCTATTGGTTTAGCCGCTTTGTTGACCGCACAGTTTTATACGCCGTCTCAAATCATCATGATAGATTTGAATGAGCACAGACTTAGAATCGCCATGGAACTTGGTGCGACCGCCACCATCAAGAGTTCTGCATCGGATACGGTGACAAGTCTAATGACATTGACCAAGGGTTTAGGCGTGGACACTGTGATTGAAGCAGTCGGTACGCCGACTACCTTTGAATTGTGTCAGAAATTAGTGGCCGCTGGCGGTACCATCGCCAACATCGGTGTGCACGGGACCAAGGTTGATCTGCATTTAGAAAGCCTGTGGGATAAAAATATTACGATCACAACGCGCTTAGTTGATACAATCAGTACGCCCATGTTGATGCAAACTCTGCAGGCGAAAAAAATTGATCCTAAAGTTTTGGTGACGCATCATTTTGATTTGGACCATGTGATCGATGCCTACGATACGTTCGAGCATGCAAGTGATAGTGCCGCACTCAAAGTAATTATCTCAATTCCCTAGTTTAAATTTTTTTGAGCCGCGATCAGCTTTCTTTGTTGCTTACTTATTCTTTAAGTGATTGCGGCTCTGGCTAGAGTCGTTTAGCGCATTTCATTCAATAATGCCTGCAACTGCTCAATTTGCGCCTGATCCAAACCACGTGTCGCGTTAGTCGCACCGATTTCAAAGCTTTGTAAGGCATCTTGAAACAAGGTGATGCCAGCGTCCGACAGCTTGACTAGGCTGACACGCGCATCGCGCGGATTGACCTCTTTCTCCACCAGATTAATTTTCTCCATCGGCAGCAATAGACGCGTGACACCAGATGCGCTTAAGCCTACTGACTCGGCCAAGTCTATGCGCCGCATGCTGTAGTTAGGCGCATTGTTCAAGTGATGCATGACGGTGAATTCAGTAAAGCTAATGCCATGCACACTCAGTTGTTGGTCGACTTTTTTTAAGATATGAGCCTGTAAGATACTGAGTGACATGATCAATTGCATCGCGGCGGAGTTATTAGTCATTTGCTTTCCTTGTTCGAATAAATGGAGTCTTAAAAAATGCGGAAATGTTTAAACAACATCGCATTAAGATTGCATTGTATTTGATTAATGCTTGAATAGTCAAGTATTAATCAAATACCTTCGGCATTTAAATTCTGGTTGTTCATTGTCTTTGACCTCCTTGGTGAGTTTGAACCACACTAATTACGTGCATTTCTACCTCGCGCACCTCGACGTTCTATAATGCTCCACCCGACTCAAAAAAGAAGTCGGGGTTCAACGGAGCGACTATGCAGCAAAATAATAATGACAGTGGTTTTGACCAAATCGTAGCGCGCGAACAGGGCTTGAAGCGCAGCTTAAGTAGCAAACAGATGTCTATGCTGGCGATAGGTGGCGCGATTGGTACGGGTTTGTTTTTGGGCAGTGGCTTTGCTATCAGCTTTGCTGGCCCAAGTGTTCTGGTCAGCTATGCAATTGGCGCATTGATCGCTTTGTTATTGATTGCTTGTCTAGCAGAGATGACGGTGGCACACCCGACTTCGGGATCATTTGGCGCGTTTGCCGAGCATTACATCAATCCCTGGGCAGGTTTCGTCGTGCGCTATTCTTATTGGGCGGCGAATGTGTTGGTGATAGGCACGGAGGTCACGGCGATTGCTTTGTATATGCAATACTGGTTGCCCGATTCGCCTGCGTGGTTGTGGATCGCCTTGTTTTCAGCTTGTCTGGTGTTCGCGAATGCTTTGAGTGTGCATGTGTTTGGCACCATAGAATATTGGTTTTCCACCATCAAAATTATCGCGATTGTGGCCTTCATAGTGCTGGGTTCATGGATGGTATTTTTCGCACCAGAACAGTCAGCGCAAAGTAGCATAGGCTTTGCCAACTACATGCAGCATGGCGGCTTTTTCCCTAAGGGATTGACCGGCATGTGGTTGGCCGTGATCGTTGCGTTGTTTAGTTATTTAAGTATAGAAATGATCGCCGTCGCGGCGGGTGAAGCTAAAGATCCTGAGCAAGCTATCACACGCGCTTTTCGTTCAGCTCTAGTTCGCTTAGTCGTGTTCTATTTATTGACCTTGATTTTGGTGCTTGCCATCGTGCCATGGACGCAAGCGGGGCAAGGCAAGAGCCCCTTCGTCACTGCGATGGAGGCGGCACATATTCCCGGTGCGGCAGGTGTGATTAATTTTGTGATTCTCGTCGCCGCATTATCGGCGATGAATAGTCAGCTCTATACCGCAACCCGCATGATGTTCAGCCTGTCACGCGCTGGCTTTGCACCCGCTATATTCGGCAAATTAAACCGCCAAGGTGTGCCTATGCAAGCGCTATTCCTGTCGTGTGCGGGAATTGCCGTAGCTGGCATCTTGAGTATCTTGTATCCAAAATCGTCTTTCGTTTTGATGATGGCAATCTGCATGTTCGGTGCGATGTTCGCGTGGTTCATGATCTTCGTCACTCATTGGATGTTTCGACGTTATTGGGACAAGCACAACAAGCCAAAACTGCCATTTCGTATGTGGGGTTTTCCGTGGCTCACTTTGCTAGGCGCAGGATTGATGCTGGCGCTCATGATTACGACGGCGTTTACTGAAGAATTCAAAATGACACTTGCGACGGGCGTGCCATTTTTGATTGTGCTGAGTGCTTTGTATTTTGTTTGGTATCGCAAGCGTTGATATAAGAAAGAACAAAGCCAAAACGCCTCAGCGCAGAGACTCTGAGGAGCGCGGAGAAAATCCAAGATAGTTTTTGCTTCCTCTCTATTGGTTTGTTCGGCGTCTCGGCGTTGAGGGGTTTTTGTGCAAAACTTGATGGTCGAAATACCAAGCTCATACTCAATTTACAATTTGACCAGACGACCTTCACGAGCGCTCAGCATGCCAGCCTCTAACAATTGCATCACTTGCAAAGCCTCGGTCGCAGGAACAGGATTGGGCGCGCCGTGCAAAATTGCATCACGTACGGCCGCGTAATAACGCGTGTAGTCGCCGCGCTCATTGACCACCTGTGAATGCTGCATCCATGTGCCACGCATGACATCGAGACTGCCCATAGATTCATCGACTCCCCAATCTTTATCGCCCGGGCGTAAGCCTGCTTTTAGTGCGTCGTCTTGCGGATCACTGCCTTCTTTGGTGTAGCTGCCTTTAGTTCCGTGAATAATAAAACGTGGTCCTTCGTGCGCTACCAACATACTGGCATGCAGTATCACGCGTAATTCGCCGTAGCCGAGTACCGCATGAAACCAATCATCCGCCAATGCCCCATCGCGCTGCAAGGCGCGGTCTAAGTAAATAGTCTGCGGCATACCAAACAGACAGATGGCCTGATCGAGCAAGTGTGGCCCCAAGTCATACCATAAACCACTACCAAGGCCAGCACCTTCGCGCCAGCGTTGCCTTACTTCGGGACGAAAACGATCAAAGTGCGATTCAAAATGCGTGATACGCCCTAGCTGACCCGAGGCCAAAAGTTTTTGTACCGTCAAAAAATCCGCGACCCAACGCCGATTATGAAACACCGATAATAATCTCTGCGCCGCATCGGCACGCGCAATCAAATCGCGCGCCTCAGCAGTGTCCAGCGTAAAGGGTTTATCCACGACCACATGTTTGCCGGCCGCCAAAGCCTTCGCCGCCAAAGCATGGTGTGTATCGTTAGGCGTCGGGATTACCACCAAGTCAATATCGGCGCGAGCGATCAGTTCTTCAGGGGTGTCACATACCTGTAGTTGCGGCCAATCGGCGTGCACTTTAGCCGGATTGCGACTGGAGATAGCGACCAAATCCAATCCCGGCAACGCATTGATCAAAGGCGCATGGAAGGTCGCCGTAGCATAGCCATAGCCGAGAATGCCAACTTTCAGTGTGGATGACATTAGTACGAATTCTTTCAAATAAATTTGCTTGATAAATGGTGTCGTTAAGATCAGCTACTAGATGTAATCATCAATTTTAACGCGGCGTCTTACTGCTTAGATCGCGCTCAACCACCTTCAAAAAAGTCGAACTAGACCAATTGATCTCAGTCACAGGAATCGCTGGCGTATAGAACACTCCCGCACCGCGAGGACGATTCACATACATCTTGTTGGGAATAATCACGGTGGCTAAACCTGAGGGTAATTTCTTTTGGCGTACTTCCATATAAGTCGAATCTGCCGAACTCGGCGCGCCTATTAATTTTGTATTCTCAAATTGTGTGAACACATCCAGCGCATCTAAACATGAACTCGCACATTGTCCCGGTACGATCACGTACACGGGTTTTGTGAAAGCAGGAGGATCGCTATCCAAGTCGCGCTTGGCATCTTCTTGTGTCAATGTAGTTTCTTCAACGGCAAGCTTCGGATTCACATAATAGGTATCACCGCGTGCTAAAGCTTGTTGCATGCCGACCTGTACTTTAGCAAATACCGCTACTGCTCCCATCTGTTTTTCTTGTTTCAAGGTCTCCACCAAGTCCGCCAGATAATCGGTATTTGCCTTAGAACTACGCCACCATATCTCCTGTTTTTGTGCAAAAGCTTGCAAGCGTCTATTGACTCTCTCAGTGCCCCACAAAGATTGCGCGAATTGCTTGCTCCAGGCTGATGAACCACCTTGGTTGTGACGTAAATCGATCACGATAGCCTCGCTATCCAAATAACGCTGGCGTTGTGCTTTGATTTCAGCAGTCATTTGGCGATACACATCGCGCTCTTTTTCATTTGGCTGAAAACTCGGCATCGCAACCCAAATGAGTCCTGGTCTAGGTTCGGTCATGCCCACGGGTAATTGGTCACCGTTATAGCTTTCGTTGCGCCACTTATTGAAATTCTCGTTAGCCAACTGCCACTGTAAAGTTTTGGAAAACGTCTTGCCTTCATATGCAAACTGACAGCGTTTTGGTAGCTCAATAAACGGATTGCCAACATCATAAAATATCGCGCGTGGTAAAACCCACCAAGCGCCAGGTTCACTGGCAATGCCGCGAAACGAAAACAAATTCTTCATCACCAAGTCACGCGTCTTGATGCCATCGCAGCTAAGTACTTTAGCACCAGCTTCAGGTCCGCCACCCTCGCTAGCGTACACATACAAACTATCTCCACGCCACACCGTGATAAAACCAGGCCAACGCATTGGGGGCAAATCCTTTTCCGTCAAATTCGTGTAAGCACCTGCATGTCCATCTTGAAGACTCACGTTAAACCGCTCAATCGCCGCCTTATAACCCGCCGCATTGGTCACTTTCGCCGCGAGCACTATGCCGCGCTGTTTGGCATGTTGTAAATTCTTAAGGAAGCTTGGATTTTGCGTGTCATAGACACCAGGATGATTGTCATAGGTTTCCTGATATGCGATCTTAATATCGTTCAGCGCAGCCGCAGACCAGGCCGCTGGCGTATTTGGTAAGCTTCTATTAGCCTGATTTAAGTTGGTATCGGCGCTATTCGCATAGACAAAAGTGGACAGCGCGAATGCTGAGAAAAACAGCGCGCCGCGCAAGTATGCAGATGATGTTTGGATGGTAGACATTTTGAGCCAAGTCGTTTGGTTGAGCTGGAATTATAAGCGCAAAGGCTTAGACGATCTAAGATCCTATTTGACTATCGTATGGGTGATCAGTTTGTAGCCAATAGCTCACAATAAATTGTGACAAAGACGAATCAAGATATGCGGCTATATGTCCGATTGAAGGCATTCAGGTGCTTCACAAAAAGCTGTTTCCTTCTTCATTCTTTGTGTAACTTATTGTGGTTTGGTTCGGATCATGCATATCCGTGGAGGGAGTTACAGACGGATTTGGCTTCATCTTTAGGAAGTGGGCGAGCCACTAGCGAAATGCAATATGACTAATTTAAGTTATGCTATTTAAAATTCGAACAAGCTAGATTAAAAGTATCTGTTGAAAATCTAAGTTCGCGATTGAATTCAGGAATTGTCCTCCACCTACTTTCACAATCCCTCTATGCGATTTCTTCGACCTTCCTTCATTCTTCCTTTGCTCTGTTTGGCATTCAATGGGTGTCTGCAAACCGCGCCAGTGGTTAAAGCACCATTGGGATTAACGCCAGAAAACCCACTTGCGCAACAAAGCTCGATTGCCTTAGCGCAGGCGCAGCGAGAAAAAGTGTTGACGCAGGCTGCAAGCATGACTGGCCCTAAATTATGGTTCGCCGGATTTGGTTTTCATTCTGGCTCTAAGGCGTTTCGTGGCGATGTTTTATTGACCGAGAGTCGCATGCGTGAGAAGTATCCGCAAACTTTATCCTTTGTATTTGATAACGCGTTGCAGAAGGAAAAAATCGAAACACCGTTTGCGCATTTGGGTAGCTTGACTGATACGGTGAAGACCATTGCTAGTCAGGTCAAAAAAGGTGATGTTGTGACGATTATGTTGTCGACCCACGGCTACACTAAGTTGTTAGCGACACAGATAGGTGGTCGTGATTACGCTAGTATTTTGGATTACCACTTGGCGACCGCGCTGTCACCATTAAAAGATACGCCGACAATTTTGATAATCTGGCTTGCTATTCGGGCTCTTTAATCCCTGCTTTGCAGAATGAGAACCGAATCATTTTGACCGCAGCGGCAGAGAAAAAAGTCTCTTATGGTTGTCAGCCATTAGCGAAGAATACTTTCTTTATCGATGCCTTGTTCGGTGACAAACATGATGGAAAATTGTCTTTAGTCGAGGAGTTTGAATTGACTAAAAAACGAATCTCAGCACTTGAGGCTCAAGCAAAATTTGAATCTTCCGAGCCGCAAATTTTCATCGGCGAGAAGATGAAAGCACTGG
The DNA here is from genome assembly GCA_963512475.1 of uncultured Undibacterium sp. Taxonomy (GTDB): domain Bacteria; phylum Pseudomonadota; class Gammaproteobacteria; order Burkholderiales; family Burkholderiaceae_D; genus Undibacterium. The sequence continues at coordinate 19,527 of CAUPNA010000045.1, read as the reverse complement.
TAGCCAAGCCACAAAATGCCTGGTTTATGGCGGATACGAAAATTGATGCCAGTATTGCAGCCAGAACGGAATAGACGTTCATAGTTCAGAGTTAACAAAATGGGTACCGATAACGCGTACCCATTTTTATTTTTAAGCCCGGAATGGTAGCTTTTACAAACCCTGGAAGGTGACAAAAGGTACGGTATTTACCAACGTTATTTAGCGACAGCCCAAGCCTGTATTCCGCCGCGATACCAAAACAAATTGGTATAACCTAAATTTTGCAGGCGCATCACCGTATTTACACTCAGCCAGCATTCTACTGATGTGCAAAATACCGCGATCGGTTGTGCCTTGTCGGGGGCGATTTTTTGCATCATCTTGTCGATTGCCAGCGAGATTTTTTTATCGCGAGCCTCATCGCTATAAGCGACCCCTGCAAAATCAAATAAATAGGCGTTTGGTAAACTGGGATCAGGATTGCCGCTGATATAGCGCGCGTCAATCAGTAGTAAATTGTCGCTTTTAATTTTCTCAACCAGAGCATCAGTTTGTAGGGTATTGATCCCATTCAAATGCAAGGGGGTGGGGAAATGTACGCCGTCCTCTACTGAACGCAGTTGTGTAGGCGTGGGAATATGCCAATCCATGCTTTCTATGATTTTGTACTGATTACCCTCGGCGTTGAGCTTGGCTAGTGCATTACGCGAGGCATTCGCATAGTTCTGATATTTCGGATCGAACATCTCATCATTTAGATGACTGATACGGCATGGTATAGCCGCCCGATTCTGACAGTTTTTAAGTGCGATGCGCAAAGCAGTATCGTTTGAACTTTGTTTGCCACTAAAGCCATAAGCGCCGTTGCTAGAAACGGCGAATGCCTTTTTTCCTTCAGTCTTTTGGTATTGCTCGAACGCCTTTTTCGCAGTGTCACTGAATTCGACTTTTTCTACCGGAACTATAGGTAATTGCGAACAGGCACTAAGGAGGAGCGCGGCGGGTGTAAATTTGAGAAGTGAACTCAGAGCGTGTTTCATAGCGGCGTTGAAGTGAAAATGAAGAACGCAAAGTTTATCATAAGTCAAGTTTTTAACTTAATCTACTTTGCTTGCATTACCCATTTTCTTCGTCGTTTTTTTAAATCCTTTAATTTACACCGCATCTCATTATGGTGCCTTTGCCGAGAGAGTAAGTCCGTTCTATTGAGGCGCAAGGAATTGGGACTTACGTCCCGCATAGCTGTGCTTGAAGTACAGATGTTTACCTAAGGGCGTATCCCCGAGCCCACTTGTAAATCCGAGAACCAATTGATAAAGCGCATCACATCGGCACCTTGATAAATCGCACCGTGTTGTGGACACAGCATATCGATTTCCAGATCTTGCACGCGACGGCACCAATCTAGTTTTGCTTCATTCGAGCCCATCCAGCGTCTATGAAATCCTTCAGCGTGACGGATGTGGCGATCAAAATCTTTGACGAATAAATCATCTTCTCCCGGCGGTAAAAGGGCAGCACCAATGTCACCCGAAAACAGAATTTTCGCAGCCGGATCGTATAAGTTGAAATTGCCAGACGAATGCAGATAATGCGCAGGCACCGCCCGCAAACGCAGACGTCCTAATTGAATATCTAAGCCCTCATCTGGTATCGCCATGAAGGTCGTCGCATTGCCGCCAAAATGGGGGATGAACGAACTCCATAGCCAACTCAGATAACACTGTAAGTTGGGATTAAAATCTAACCATAAAGCGAGCGATGAAATGACGTCAGGATCTTGATGTGAGGAGAACAATGCTTGGATATTCCGCGCATCGAATTCGGTATTGATCGCAGAAAAAACCTCTGGAAAAATCTCCATCCCACCTGGATCGGTCAAGATGGCTTTATCACCTTGAATCACCAAGTATTCGTTAGTGTCGATTAGGTAATCAGGCTTTTCGGGATCGCGCGTAATAACAGCCCATTGATGATCACCTTGTTCGAAAATGGTTTGATATTTTTTCATGAGGATCTGGTCGATGTGGTTAATTGTTTCAGATGAAAAATCGCTTGATTCATAATCTCTTCAATCCGTCCTGCTACTTGCTGCATATCCGCTAGCATGCTGCCGCCATAGGCAGCTTCGATGCGCGCATTATGTGACAGCATGGCGCCAGAGCTACACAAATTCAGTGAGCGACGAATTTCATTTTCTAAGGTTTGCCATTCATGGTCAGTGGCATCTTTCAATTCCTGGTAGGCACTTTGTTTGTGCGTGTAGGCACCCTCGAACTGATGTGCACCATTCGCATTCTTTTGCATCGTAGTTGTGATTGAGCGCAGGTTTTTTTCTAATTTGCGTAAGTCGGCGATACGGCGGACGAGTTGAAAGATCATCAAACTGAGTTTGTCCATGCTCTCTTCCATTTTCTGGCTAAATATCCTGAGCTCCATGGCGACCACTTTAAAGCCCGCGGACTGAGCGCCAGCGCGCTTCGCTACCAAAATCGCATTCATCGCGACCAGATTGATTTGATGGGAGATATCGACCACTTGTTTCAAGCCTTGATTTATCGCGACCGACTTACTCAGATCTGAGATTGCTTGGATGTCGTTCATAGGCACTGACTCCGGTGGCTGCTGTTAAAAGTGAACTAACATGAACTTTTACAATGATTGTGCCCTATTTGCCTTGTCTAAAATCAAGTCTGAATGATGTGTTGCATTTATGCATCGGAAATGCCGAGATTTGGCTCAACAAGCATGGCACTGTATTGAGTAGCATTCCCTTGTTATAGGTAGAAATCGAGGATAAATTTTTTTCAACTATTTTTGTATTTGAAGTTCTTTGACTTTCACTTTAAGTGCAGCTTCTAAGGAAGCGAAATTGAATAGGTTTCGGACACTCTGCCTAACTTTGAGGCAGAGAAAAAATTTATTGGGATTGCTACCTTATCTTCTGATTGCGTATTGGCTGCGCCTATTTCTGAACACACATTTCTAAAGATGTTGGAAGACCTCAATGCTGACAATGTGAGGACTTGCTCGATACAGGCGCGAGGATTGTTGTGTTCGCCTCGTCGTGCAAATTTACTGTCTTCGGCTCCACGCCGAGCCACCGCAATCGTGCCTAAGTCCTATTGGGACATCTAAGGTCATCGCTATTTGAAGTCTCATGAAATGAGAAGCAAAGGCAAGCAATTTCGTTAGCTATTTTTGAACCAGATAGTGTGATGATTCAGTCTGCTTGTTTGAAGAAACGACTTGCTTGCTCATTTCAAGAAATAGTAGAGGTCAACCATCTCAATCCTCATACCGTTGAAACTCTCTCCCTGTGCGATTATGCTTTTGTCGAGCCATTCTTACTTTAATATCTTCCTTATGAAAATTTATTTATACGCTTTTGTTTGCACGCTAAGTATTGGCTTTTTGGGCACGCCAAGTACGGCACAAGCGCTAGGCTTCCGTTGCAACTCTTACGTGATCGATGTTGGTATGCATAAGATGGAAGTAATGAAGAAATGCGGGAATCCGGCGACGCGGGATCAACGGGTGGAGCGACGTCGAATAGGTGCACATCAATCGATCGGCAATCAAGTGCCGCCGCCAGTGACCATGCAAGGTAATCGCATTTCTGTTGTACAGGAGCGTGAAATTGAAATTCAAATTGAAGAGTGGGTGTATAACTTTGGTTCGCAACGTTTTATGCAACTGCTGACATTTGAAGATGGGCGTCTAAAGCAAATTCAAGATCTGGGTTACGGCCAATAAAAAAACGAGCACCTGGCTTTGCCAAGGTGCTCGTCATTTTTTGCGCTGACTTGATTAAACCCAGATTTTCCATTAGGCGCGTCTTCGATGCTATTTGAGCGCTGGCGGCGCATTTTCGGTCATTTTTCTCGTTCTTCGTTGCAAATAGCGAGCTATTTCCGCCTCACTCACGTAAAAACTGCCTCGAAAAGTGCATCCGCCATCGTCTCAAATCCTAATGGAAATTCTGGGTTAAATCTGCACCCGAGTCCCCAGCCCAATCACACAATTATTCGGCAAGTGGAAGAAGTCTGCCACGCTGCGAGAATTGCGCGACATCAATGCAAACAACAGCTCCCGCCAATGCGCCATACCTGTGCCTTTGGTTGGCACTACGATTTCGCGACTCAAGAAATACGAAGTTTCAAACAAATTGATAGGCAAGCCATGCTGTTCACAGCGCTCTAAGGCTTTTGGCAAATCGGGTTCGTTCTTAAAGCCGTAATTCACTTTCCAAAAACCTGGTACCAGCGGTTCGACTTGTATCCGTTCATTGTCCGCTATCCATGGCACATCGTGGAAAACCACGGTTAAAATCAGATTGCGTTCATGCAGTACCTGATTGTCCTTCAAGTTATGCATCAAGGCTTGCGGCACCGTGTCAGGATTGGCGACCGCATAAATCGCTGTGCGGGCGGCGCGATGCATGTTATCTGCTGAGAGGGCAGTGATGAACGGTAAAAGTTCAGGATCGTCTTGTTGTATGTTCTTAATCAATAATTCTCGACCACGGCGCCAGGTTGCCATTATGGTGAAAATAGGTGCGCCTAAAACGAGAGGGAACCAACCACCATCTACGATTTTGAATGAACATGACACCACCAATAGGGTATCTAAAGTTATGAAGAGCTCTGTCGCACCACGAAGAAGGTAAAAAGCTCGTGATCAACATGGTCAGAGCAATACCATAGGCACTTGCCATCGTATAGGAACTGCCGAAACCTAGTACGGTCAACAGAACACCGACTAACAAAACCCAATTCGCACTAGGAATACTAGTCATCAGCACAGCAAGCGTGGTGGCCAAACTACAAGTATTCAAGGAAACCTGAGTGCGCACCGCATGTCGGAAGCGATCCTTGTCTAAGGGTTATTGCGTTTTTTAAGGCAAGCGTTAGACATCGATCTGACTAGCGAAACCGTCGCGTAATATCGCTTAATTCGTCCACCCAGGAAAGTCGCGCAGTTGATAGCAAGCTTGAATAAAATAATGATCATTGACGGCGACTTGATCTGCGAATAGAGTTTTCACATGCTTAAATTTTTAATTGAAATAGTGATGACCTTATCGAATCCTGATTTAACAAGAGCAAATACCAGAAACACATGTTCGTTAATTTGAAAGGAAGTAAGATGAAGAAAGTATTATTAGTAGCTGCAATCGCGACTTTGTTTGGCAGTCAAGCTGCGCAAGCACAAGACGCCGCATCAACAGTGAAGCCAGAGCATGAAGTTAGCTTCAACGCCGCTTTAGCGACGGATTATCGTTATCGCGGGATCTCTCAAACGCGTTTGAAACCGGCTTTGCAAGGTGGCGCAGATTATGTGAATAATCCCTCTGGCTTGTATGCTGGTGCATGGGCGTCCACCATCAAATGGACCAAAGACGCTGGCGGTGGTGGTAGTGTTGAAGTGGATTTGTATGCGGGTAAACGCGGCTCGTTGACTAGCGATATCAGTTATGACGTCGGTGTCTTGACCTATGTATATCCATCGAATGGATTAGCGGTCAGCGCGAACACGACGGAAGTGTACGGACAATTGGGCTATGGTCCAGCGTACTTGAAGTACTCTCACTCTACGACGAATTTGTTTGGTTTTGCAAATAGCAAAAATAGTGGCTACCTAGATATTGGTGCGAATATTGAAATAGACAGAGGCTTGGTGTTGAATTTACACGCGGGTCATCAGCAAGTGAAAAACAATAATGCTTACGCGTATACAGATTGGAAAATCGGTGTGACCAAAGATTTTGGTATTCTCAGTGCTTCTTTAGCGGTGATCGGTACCAACGCCGGTGAGATCGCTTATGCCTCACCAGCGAATGGAAAATTTTTGGGTAAAACTTCGGTTGTGGCGATGTTGAGCAAGAGTTTTTAAGTTGCTTATGCTTTGCCTATATCGCTTGAAGTGCTGAATGGTTTGCCACACATAGGTAATCATCTATGTGTGGCAGAAGGTGATGGGTTGTTCAAAAACATTTATAGCCAACCCGATTTCTTAAAACGATAGTACAGGTAAGAACAAACGCTGACCATGGCGCCGAGTGCGACTGGGTAACCGTATTCCCATTTTAACTCCGGCATATGCTCAAAATTCATTCCCCATATCCCGGCGAAAGCGGTTGCGACTGCAAAGATCGCTGCCCATGCAGCGAGTCGTTTATTGACTTCGCTTTCATCAATATTCACCAGTGACAGACTGACTTGAATAGCAGTGCTGATGGTGTCACGTATGGATTCTATGGAGGTATTAATACGATACAGATGATCATGTACATCTCTGAAATATTCCTGGGTACCGACGCAAATTGGGGGTACTCGCCCACCATCGAGTTTGCCGACCGCTTCTAGCAAGGGAGCCACTGCATGTTTGAGTGTCATGACTTTTCGCTTGAGTTGATACAGTTGTTCAATATTTAAACGTTGCGAGCCTTTAGTAAAAATATGTTCTTCTATGGTTTCCAATTCTGATTCCAACGCATCGATGACCGGGAAATAGCGATCCACCACGGCATCCATTAATGCATACAGAACAAAAGCTGAACCCTTCATCAAATGATGCGGCTCACGTTCACAACGCGCGCGCACACCGAGAAATCCCTGCTGGCTACGGTTACGGGTTGAGAGTACATAATTTTCTCCAACAAAGACATCGACTTCACCTAAGGATAATTCACCATCAATGAGTTCGACGGTCTGCATCACCGCAAACAAGGAATTGCCGTATTCTTCGATTTTAGGACGTTGATGACCTTTCATCGCGTCTTCTAATGCCAATTCATGCAGGCCAAATTCGTCTTGCATCTGCGTGAGTTCTTTAGGCTCAGCATCCTTTAATGCAACCCAGACAAAGCAATCGCTGCGTTTGACGTATTCACTGATATCTTCTACCAAAATGTCGGCAAGTTTTTTGCCCTCTTGGTAGGCGACGCAATTAATCAGCATGAATAAATTTCTCCGTGTTTGTAGGTGAAGATCGAATATGAAATCTTACCTGAATTGGTTTTGATGATTGAGTCAAATAGTATTAGAGAAATGAGTATAAGCTTTTTGCAATTTCAAGGAATAGATATCAGTCTTGATGCACTCCGCCATCTCCTTTTTTATGGTAGGACAAGATACTTAGGAGACATCTCACCGCACCATCGCAGCGCTTCTCGACACCAGTGCAATGGGTTAGTAGCGTTAGGTGAATTTACGGTCGTTTTCCTAATCGTTTTGTTATTGATATCGGTGCAAAACAACTACTATAGAAAAATCTGTTAAATTATCGGCGCGACAGATAGAGCTGCAGTGTAATTTTTTTCTGTCTAGACAGAGCTTGGATCATTTATTTCAATTAGAGACATTAGAAAAAGGAAAATTATGACGGACGCAACGACAACTACAGCCGCGCCTGTTGGGCAAAGCTGGTTTAACCGAAGTCTAAATGCGATTGAACGTGTCGGTAATAAATTACCCGACCCAGCCATTTTATTTGCCTTGTTTATGTTCGCCGTTTGGGGCATTTCCTGGGCTTTGTCTGGTGTGAGTTTCAATGAGATCGATCCCCGTAATGGCAAACCAATTCAAATCAATAATTTATTAGAAGGCGGCGCATTTACTGCTTTCATGGCGAAGTTGGTGAGTACCTTTGTCAGCTTTCCACCTTTAGGCGTAGTGTTAGTCGCGATGCTTGGGCTTGGTGTGGCGGAACATACTGGCTTCATTAATGCGGGTCTTCGTTCGATTTTGGCAGTGACACCTAAAATGTTGTTGACCCCAGTGCTGGTTGCCGTCGGTATTTTAAGCCACGTCGCCGTCGATGCTGGCTATGTCTTGGTGATCCCCTTGGGTGCGGTGATTTTTTATGCTGCTGGACGGCATCCGCTGGCAGGTATTGCTGCTGCTTTTGCGGGTGTTTCTGGCGGGTTCTCAGCGTCATTCTTTATTCCGAGTAGTCTCGATCCATTGTTGGCTGGGCTGACCCAAGCCTCGGCTCGACTCTCATCAAATCCGGCAGCAGCCGATTTGATTATCAATCCTTTAAATAATTTTTACTTCACATCAGCTTCCGCGATTTTGATTATCTTTATTGGTTGGTTCTTAACCGATAAAGTGATCGAGCCACGCTTGAAAAATACGGCGATTGATGGTGATCCTGCTGGCTTGCCGACTTTAGATCCATTAAAGCCAGCAGAGCGACGCGGTTTGCGCTTTGCGGTGTTGGCCATGTTGGTGAGTGTAGGAATATTATTTATTTCTGCCTATCCAGCGACGTCGGCTTGGCGTGGTACTGATGCGAGTTTGACGCATTCTTCAGCACCTCTGATGCAGTCGATTGTGTCTTTGATTTTGGTATTGTTTTTGATTCCTGGTGTGGTGTATGGCTATGCGGCCGGCACGGTCAAAAATCATCGAGATGTGATTCAGGGGATGAGTAAAGCGATGAGCGGTATGGGCTACTACATTGTGATGGCATTTTTCTGCGCGCAATTTATCTACGCTTTTGGCCAGTCTAACCTTGGTGCATTGCTCGCGATTAAAGGTGCGGGTGCTTTGAAAGAGTTGGCGTTGCCCTTGGGTGTCACTTTGGTGGGAATCGTGATCTTGACTAGTCTGGTGAATTTATTGGTTGGTTCAGCTTCTGCCAAGTGGGCGTTAATTGGCGCAATAATGGTGCCAATGTTGATGGAGTTGGGTGTTTCGCCAGATTTAACTCAAGCAGCGTATCGCGTTGGCGACTCTTCGACCAATATCATTACGCCCTTGATGCCGTATTTCCCGTTGATCGTGGTGTTTTGTCAGAAATACGTTAAATCCACCGGGATAGGGACTTTAATTGCTTTAATGTTACCGTTCTCAATTTCTTTCCTTGTACTTTGGACGGCATTTTTGTTGTGTTTCTGGGCGCTTGGTATTCCGCTCGGCATTGGCTCTAGTTATAGTTTTCCTGCAGGCGTTTAATGTTGAGTCAGAAGTAAAAACATGTACTTTGGATACAGTCGGTGCAAGGAAATGCACCGACTGCGTCCATATCGAGTCAGGCTTGCTTTTGACTCGTAAACGTCCAATTTTTCAGCATGCTCAGCCTTTAATGTTATTGAGAATGATTATTATTCGTGATAAAGTGCGGATATCGTTTTTTTCTCATTGGATCTCTTCAAGATGAAACATCTATCCTTGACCGCTTTGGCGTGTTTATCCCTTGTTGGTGCGGCGCAAGCACAAACACCAACGCAGTCTGTCACTGTGTACAGTGCTCGTAACGAACAATTGATCAAACCTCTGTTTGACGCTTACACCAAAGAAACTGGGGTAGAAGTCAAAGTCTTGACCGACAAAGAAGGCCCCTTGATGGCGCGTCTGCAAGCTGAGGGTAGTAACACCGCTGCCGATTTGTTGATTACGGTGGATGCAGGCAATCTTTGGCAAGCCGCGAATGTCGGCTTACTCAAACAAGTTAAATCTGAGATCTTGAACAAGAATGTTCCTAGCCATTTACGCGACGACAAAGGACTCTGGTATGGGCTGTCAGTCCGCGCACGCACGATGTTTTTTAACCCAGATTTGGTGAAAGCAGAACAGCTCTCCACCTATGAAGACTTAGCCGATCCGAAGTGGAAAGGCAAATTGTGCTTACGCACAAGTAAAAAGGTTTACAACCAATCTTTGGTAGCGATGATGATCGCTCAATATGGTGAAGCCAAAACAGAAAAAATTGTCCGCGGCTGGATTGCTAATTTGGCGACCGATGTGTTCCCAGACGACACCAAATTACTCGAAGCGATTGCGGCAGGACAATGTGGTGTTGGTATCGCCAATACCTATTACTATGGTCGTATCGTGGATAAGAATCCACAATTTAAAACCAAGCTATTTTGGGCCAACCAAAAAGCCGAAGGTGTACATGTGAATATTTCTGGTGCGGGTTTGACGCGCCATGCCAAAAATGAAGCTGGCGCAATTAAATTGTTAGAGTGGTTGTCGTCAAGTAATGCGCAAAATATTTATGCGGATAAAGATATTGAGTTTCCGGTGAATCCGACAGTCAAGCCTGACCAACTGGTTGCTTCTTGGGGACCGTTTAAATCTAATCTCATTAATATGAGTAAAGCAGGCGAGTTACAAGCGCAAGCGGTCAAACTGATGGATCGTGCTGGATACAAATAAGAAGCAAGCGACAACGCAGTTTGCTATGAGTAGGGTCATGTATATGACCACTTTGGTGAACCTGGGTCAAGCTTGGCAACATCAGTGAATATGATTGGGCAGCTCATCAATTGAGCCTGCCCATTTCCCTTTTTGGAAGTCTATGCGGTTTTTTTCTGCACGTGGTGCACTCCTCCTGTTACCGATTGCTCTTCTTACGATTACGCCTTTGCTAGTCGTCTTATCTGCTTTCTTTCAGCCACAAACCGAAGTCTGGCAACACCTGATTGAATTTGTGTTGCCATCGGTGTTCAAAAACACGGCGATATTATTAGCGGGTGTTGGGGTAGGGGTGTTGCTGCTTGGCGTACCGCTGGCATGGCTAACGGCTGTTTGCCAATTTCCTGGACGAGGTTTTTTTGCCTGGGCTTTGATGCTGCCATTAGCAATGCCAGCATATGTATTGGCTTTTGTGATGGTCGATCTACTCGATTTTACTGGCCCTCTACAAAGCTATTTGCGTGAATTGACCGGATCGTCTGCATGGTTTCCACGTATTCGCAGCACGGGTGGTGTGATCCTCGTAATGTCCTTGGCGTTTTATCCTTATGTCTATTTGTTGGCTCGCAATGCTTTTTTGACGCAGGGCAAACGCGCGCTCGAAGCGGCGCAGATGTTGGGTATGTCGCGTCCTCGTGCGTTTTGGAAAGTGGCGTTGCCAATGGCACGACCTTGGCTAATTGGTGGCTTGACTTTAGCATTGATGGAAACGCTCGCGGATTTTGGTACGGTATCGATTTTTAATTTTGATACCTTTACGACCGCGATTTATAAATCATGGTTCTCTTTATTTAATCTGCCAGCGGCGTCACAACTGGCGTCGTTATTGGTCTTGCTTATTGTGCTGATACTCGCGATGGAGCGCTGGGCGCGCGGTGATCGTCGTTATCATGGTCGTATTGTGGCGGCAGAGCGTATCGTTTTGAGTCGGGCACAAGGATGGTGTGCAAGTCTCGCCTGTGGTGCGGTACTCGCCATCAGTTTTGTGATCCCGATGCTGCAATTAGTTCGCTGGACTATGCAAGTTTGGCAGGAGGATTTTGATGCTCGTTACCTTGGCTTTATCGTGCGTTCGATCGGCATCTCCTTGTTGGCGGGCGTACTGGTCACTGGTTTGGCTTTGCTTATCGTGTTTATTCAACGTCGCTATCCATCAAAGACGACATCGGTTTTGGTGCGTTTTGCCACCGTTGGCTATGCCGTGCCAGGTACAGTATTAGCGGTCGGTGTCTTTATTCCGATTGCTTGGATTGATAATCAATTATTGCCAATCGCACAGGCCTTGGGATGGGACACTTTGCAAATTCTGAAAGGCTCGGTGGCAGTTATGTTGTTAGCACTAGCAGCGCGGTTTATGGCAGTCGGTTTTCAGCCACTCGATGGCGCGATGCAGAGAATCAGTTATAACCAAGAAGATGCAGCGCGCACGCTCGGTGTGAGTGAACGTGGTTTGCTGCGACGCTTACATATCCCACTGATGCGCGGCGGTGTATTGACGGCGATCTTGATGGTCTTTGTCGACGTTATGAAAGAAATGCCCATCACGCTAATGACGCGGCCTTTTGGGTGGGATACTTTAGCGGTGCGCGTGTTTGAAATGACATCCGAAGGCATGTGGCAAAAAGCAGCCTTGCCCAGTATGCTGATTGTGCTTGCGGGTATTCTTCCTGTGATTATGTTAGTGAAAAAGTCGGAAAATAAATCATGAGTTCTTTATTGACAAATCCTTTACTCAAGGTCGATGGACTAGCCGTTTCCTATGCTGGTCGCAAAGTGGTTGAGCAGTTATCGTTTGTACTGGAAGAAGGTGAGATCGGCTGTTTGCTAGGCGCATCTGGATGTGGCAAGACCACCGTGCTGCGTGCGATCGCGGGATTTGAAGCGATCTCGGCTGGCACCATTGAGCTAGCTGATCGCCTAGTCGGTTCAGTGCAAAAACAAGTACCAGTGCAAGAGCGCCAAGTCGGTATGGTGTTTCAAGATTATGCTTTGTTCCCCCATTTAACTGTGGCAGAGAATGTCTCGTTTGGCCTGAAAGCCAAAGACAGTCGCGCAAGCGCAGAGCTACTCGATCTGGTTGGACTTGGTCAGGTTGCATCGCGTTATCCGCATGAGTTATCGGGCGGCCAGCAACAAAGGGTCGCATTGGCGCGTGCTCTAGCGCCACAACCGCGGCTCTTACTATTGGATGAACCCTTTTCTAATCTCGATGTGGAACTGCGCGAACGCTTGGGTCAAGAAGTGCGCAGCATTTTAAAAGAGAGCGGCACCACTGCGATTTTAGTCACGCACGATCAGCGAGAAGCGTTCGCTGTAGCCGATCGGGTTGGCGTTATGACTGATGGCGCACTACGCCAATGGGCATCACCTTACGATTTGTATCATGAGCCGGTAGATCGATTTGTGGCTAATTTCATTGGTGAGGGTGTTTTATTACCGGCCAGATTGACGGGCGCTAACTGTATTGAATTTGAACTAGGCGAAATGTGCCGTATCAAGTCCATTGACTGCTGCTTAGGCTGTCCAATGGAAGTCTTGATTCGTCCTGATGATATCGTGCATGTTGATAGCAGTCCGCTCAAAGCCGAGGTTGTCGCCAAGGTGTTTCGCGGTGCGCATTTTCTCTATACCTTGGCACTGCCATCTGGGAATCGGGTTTTATCCTTGGTGCCTAGCCATCATAATCATTCAATTGGCGAAGCCATTGGCATAGAACTTGAATGCGAGCATGTGATCGCTTTTAAGAAATAGGCTGAATTGGCGGCGATCTTTATAGATATTTAAGCCTTTGCTCAGCTTCGCTTAATGCATGCTTTTGATCGCCTTACAACTACCGCCTAATATTTAATTGCTATCAATCTTCGTTGATCACTGAGTCGGGGGGACTACTCTTGCTACATAACGGGTGTTTAGCTCGCCAAATTACATTGTACAAATACCAGTGGCACCACAATCTCAGTGATTTAATGCAATATTTCTGCAAAAACACCTAGAAATATGCGCTTCACATTTAGAATTGAGTTTCTCAAAATAAAGAGATAGCATCATTTTTTGTAAAAACGTGTCCATTCGTGCCTCGTTGTCAGCTTGTTATCTTAATTGCGCAATGTCATCTGCGGCTAAAAAACATCTCAATTCTTAAAGTTAAAAGCAAAAATGAAGTCAACAATACTCAGCAATACCCAATTTAAGGCCTTGATGTTTAGCTTGGTCTTACTATTTGGCGTGCTGAATATTTGGGCAACCACACACTGGGAGCGCGCCGCAGCCCCGCAGGTTGCGGCAGAGTTAGGTGTGGTATTTGGCGCGCCAGATCAAAGTTATCGACTGCCGATCGAAAAAATTATCCCTAGTTCACCTTTGGCGGCTATTGGCGCTAAAGTCGGTGATTATGTCATCTTCGAAAATCCTGGCGATGACGGGCGCCTGTTGGCACGGGAAGACCGTGTGGCATTGCGACTTTATCGTGGATCATCGGATAAAAATGTTTTTGAAGCGGTGTCGGTTCAGCCTGTTTTAAAAAATCTTGCCCATGCCTCAGCCTGGCAGGCAATTACCTTGGTGCAGTTTGCGACGACCTATATAGCCTTGTTGATTATTGCCATAATTTCTTGGCGTCATTTGGCAAGTAGCGCGATGCGTATCCTAGCAATTGCGATGCTGGTGATTATCCCTGATACCTTTATTCCCTATTTACCCGGTGGTGAGCTACAAGATTTTCTAAGCGTTTATCTGTTCCCGATAGAGCTCTTTGTCGGATATGTGTTTTTTACCTATTTTTGTCTGATTTTTCCGGAAGACCGACCACATTGGCGTCTGTCCTGGGTACGTTACGGGTTTTATGTGTATGCCGGTATATTCGCCAGTTATACCGTTTATCACATCTTTTTGAAGCTGGGTATGTTGCCCTGGGAAGTTCGTGAATGGGTAAATTTGCGGATAATGCGTCGCTGCTTGGCGATTGCTTCTGTGGTTTTGTCTCTGGGTGCTTTGCTAATTTCATGGCGGGTCAGTAGCGGTGTGACGCGCCAACGATTGGCGTGGATAGGATTTTGCATGGGTAATATCTATGCGATTTACCTGTTCCACAATCTGTTCCGCATCATGGATGAAGAACGTGCAGTTGCTTATTTTGAGTTCTTCAATTCTTCCATCATTTTCTTAGCCTACTGTGGGCTAGGTTACGCTTTATTGATTAATCGCTTGTTCGATTTTAGTTTTGCCATCAATCGTTTTAGTGTCTATGCCTTGGTGACTGGGGGCATCTTTGGTTGCCTCGTGGTGATGCAGTATTTAGCCGCGCCATTATTAAGCATACAAGTACGGTGGCAAAGCTTGTTGTTTGATATCGTATGTGGTTTGATTTTGATTGCTTTGTACAAACCGTTTCGAGCAGTGGCCGAACAGTTGGTCAGAATCTGGTTGTATCCTAAATGGCGGGTGCAAGAAGAAGCATTGCAAGTTGCAGTGGCAAATGCGGCGAATGTCACAGGACAGGATGCTTTAGCTGCGCATTATCTGGATGCTTTACGCGCATACTCAGGAGGTGCTTACACAGCGATCTATAGCTGTCATGAAGGATTCTGTAACTTAATTGCGGGTGATTTCCCTCATGTACCAAATCGTATTCATGCCTTAGGTGGCGATCTGGCTCGCATGCTTAGTTCGCGCTTGCCGCTTTCTTTACAAGGGCTGACTGGCGAAAATGCACTGCTGGTGCCGTTCACTCATCGTGGGCAATTGACAGGTTTTCTGTTGATAGGCGGCAAATTCGATTTTAACCAATATCGTCCGGATGAAGTCCGCTCTATCACGCGTACTGCTGCTTTGTTGGATCAAGATTTGCAAGCCGAAGCGCAGCGTGGACATCAGCAAATGTTGGCGGAGAAAATTGCTGCTGAAGAGCATGCACGTGAAATGGCCGAGTTGGCAAATGAAGCGAAGAGCGCATTCCTCGCTACCATGAGCCACGAAATTCGTACGCCCATGAATGCGATCATCGGGTTAGCTTACTTGTCTCTGCGCACCGATCTGACCGCTAAACAACGAGATTATCTGAGTAAAATTCATGATGCTGGCAATGCTTTACTTGGCATCATCAATAATATTCTCGACTTTTCTAAAATTGAAGCGGGGAAGATGGAAGTTGATTTCAGTCCCTTTTCTTTAGACGATGTGATCTCGCATGTGCATATGGTTACTGCACAAAAAGCCAGTGACAAAGGACTGGAGTTGCAGATACAAATCCCTGAGCACATACCGCGCTTTTTGGTCGGTGACGCTATGCGATTGGGACAGATTCTGATTAATCTAGTCAACAACGCGATCAAGTTCACCGAAACGGGGCGGGTTCGCGTCGGACTCGATTTACGTAGTGCCGAAGACTTTGATATGACTAACCCCGAAGAGCAACACTTGGAATTGCATTTTTCCGTGTGTGATACGGGTATCGGTATGAATGAAGTTCAGATGCAAAGTCTGTTTTCTGCTTTCCATCAGGCCGATAGCTCCACCAGCAGAAAATTTGGTGGTACTGGTCTGGGCTTGTCAATTTCACGCCAATTTGTTGAACTGCTGGGCGGCAGTATTCAAGTACAAAGTCGTTTAGGTGCGGGATCTAATTTTGAGTTTTTTCTGCCGTTCCATACCTGTAGTGAAGCGGCGTTGTTACAGATAGGAAGAACGATCTCCAGTGTCCAGTACCAATATACGGATACACGAGTATTGCTGGTTGAAGACAACGAAATTAATCAACAGATTGCGGTGGAATTGCTAGCGACAGTAGGGATCAAAGTGGAACTTGCGGGTGCTGGGCAAGAGGCTTTGGATAAGTTGGACGGTCTGGCCTATGATTACTATGATCTGATTTTGATGGATTTAGAAATGCCAGGCATGGATGGACACCAGGCGACGCGGCAGATACGCCAAAACCAACATCTGAATCACGTGCCTATTATCGCGATGACAGCTCATGCGATGGCCGATGTGCGGCAACGTTGCATGGACGAAGGGATGCAAGATTTTCTGGCGAAACCCGTGCAACCAAATGCCTTGTTCACTACTTTAGCGCGCTGGTTAGAATATAAAGCGAGTACGGTGGAGACCGCTCAGGTGGAACAGGAGTTGGCAGCATATGTCAACGCTTCTAGTGAAGAAAGTAGTGATGAAAATCGTGATGAAAAGTTTGACGACACTAGATTTGACTTTGGCTGCCTGAAACATATTGATAGTGCGCGGGGACTCAGTCAGATGATGGGAAAACACGACCTGTATCTAAAAGTTCTACGTCGCTTCCTTGAAGGGCAAACCGATACGACAGCGCAATTACGTATTGCAATGGAGTGCGGTCAAGTAAGTCAGGCAGCGATGCTGGTTCATACTTTAAAAGGATTGGCTGGCAGTATAGGTGCGCAGCAAGTGCAACTTGATGCAATGCAATTGGAGTGCTCATTGAATACCGCCAAGGCGGAGACGATGAATTCCGAAGAGGTGCAAGAATTATGGCAAAGATTGGATAAGTCTTTAAGTCTGGTGCTGGTCGAGCTGCAACAGGGACTGCCAGTACAGCAGCTTGCGGTGTATCACCCGACGGCGAGTGAACTTGAAAGCACTGCAGATATCAGCCACGACATGCTGACGGATGTCCTGCAGCAATTGCGCGAACTGCTTGCCAATTACAGCGGCGATTGCCCTCAGTTTTTTGAAGAACATCGCGTAAGCTTAATGCGTTTATTGGATGGCACGCTGTTAGAAAAGTTGAACCAACATATTGCCCAATATGAATATGATGAAGCTTTGTCTTTATTGGATAAGGCATAAGTAAGCAAGGATAATTTGAAATCTAAATTTGCTTACTATTCCTTCCATATCACTTCGCGTGATGGTGCAATTAGCTTTGCATATTTCCCAAATCAAGATTTAGTCACTACACTGTGCCCCTCCGATAAGCGTACATCGACTTATCTCGATTTTCTAATTCAGACATTGATATGACTACTTCTGGCAAGACCTATAGCGCGCGCAGTCGTGCGATTGAACCTTTTCATGTAATGGCCTTACTGGCGCGTGCCAATGAGCTGCAGGCGGCTGGACACGATGTAATTCATCTGGAAATTGGGGAGCCTGATTTTGTGACCGCTGCGCCTATCATAGCGGCGGGTCAGGCTGCATTGGCTGCAGGTAAAACCAGCTATACAGCAGCACGAGGCTTGCCGCAATTACGTGAGGCGATTAGTGGCTTTTACCAGCAGCGTTATAGTTTGAATATTGACCCACGCCGCATCTTAATTACACCAGGAGGTTCCGGTGCTTTATTGCTCGCCACCAGCTTGTTAGTCGACCCAGGTAAGCATTGGCTCATGGCCGACCCTGGTTATCCTTGCAATCGGCATTTTCTGCGCTTGATCGAAGCATCGGCGCAATTAGTGCCAGTCACACCGCAACAAAATTATCAATTGACGCCAGATTTAGTCGCACAGCATTGGAATGCAGATACCGTCGGCGCCTTACTTGCATCTCCGGCGAACCCCACAGGAACTTTGCTAAGCCGTGAACAATTGCAAGCATTGTCGCAAGCAATTCGTACTCAAGGTGGGCATATGGTGGTGGATGAGATTTACCACGGACTGACCTACGGTGTCGACGCCAGTAGCGTATTAGAAGTCGATAATGAGGCCTTTGTTCTGAATAGTTTTTCCAAATATTTTGGCATGACAGGCTGGCGTCTCGGATGGTTAGTTGCGCCGGAAGACGCTGTTTCTCAGCTGGAAAAACTGGCTCAAAATTTATACATCAGCGCGCCAAGTATTGCGCAGTATGCAGCGCTTGCTTGCTTCGAAGAAGACACCATCGCGATATTTGAAGAGCGCCGTCATGAGTTTGAACGGCGTAGAGATTTCTTATTGCCCGCATTGCGAAGCCTTGGCTTTAAAATCGCGGTTGAACCAGAAGGCGCTTTCTATTTGTATGCCGACATCAGCGAATTTGGCGGGGACGCAAACGCCTTTTGTCAGCATTTTTTAGAAACAGAATTTGTCGCGTTCACCCCCGGGCTAGATTTCGGTCAGCATCAATCACATCAACATGTACGATTTGCTTATACCCAAAATCTGAGCCGTTTAGAGCTAGCCGTGGAGCGCATCGCGCGTGGTTTAAAAACTTGGCGCACCAATTAGATTTAATTGCGCCTTAAAGTTAGATCAAATAATTAGGTTTGGCTGTACTTCGGCAATTTACTGAGACTAAATCGATTGATTTTTCTCATATGGTGTGCTTCGAAAAAGTCAGGTCAGGTGGTGGCGCGAAATTGCACCGGCATAGGCGGCTTCGTGTGTTCGCACCACTATTGAACCCAGATTCTCCATTAGGCGCGTTTTCGGTCATTTTGTTCGTTCTTCGCTACAAATAGCTAGCTATATTTGCCTCACTCACGTAAAAACTCCATCGAAAAGTGTATCCACCATCGTCTCAAATCCTAATGGAAATCCTGGGTTGAAAATAGGTGTCTAGAATTTATGCTTAAACTAAGGTAGAGTTTTGTGATGTAAAAACTGTCATAGTCGATTGGAATGGTGAAGCATATGAAACTAAAAAATGTCTTGATCCTTTGTTGCTGGATATTTACCCTCGGCGTTTCAGTTCAGGTACGTGCCGAATTTATACAGTCGAGTGTCACATCGGGCGCAGGCGCGAATACTCTGTATGGCAGCTTGTTAATCCCTGGGCATAAAGTCAAACCGCCCGTGATCTTGTTGATTTCTGGCTCGGGGCCGACTGATAGAGACGGCAATAGTCCCGGAATACAAGGGAAAAATGACAGCTTAAAGATGCTGGCGGAAGAATTGGCGATTGCAGGCTTTGCCAGTGTGCGCTACGACAAGCGTGGTGTTGGTGAAAGTTTTGCGGCTGGAAAATCTGAAGAGGAGTTGCGTTTCCAAACGTATGTCGCCGATGTGCAGTTATGGGTCAAGCAACTCAATGCAGATCCGCGGTTTTCTGGTGTGGCTATCATTGGACACAGCGAAGGCTCCAGTGTCGGCATGTTAGCCGCGCAAAGCAGTGACGTCGCTGCCTATGTTTCCTTAGCTGGTCCAGCGCGATCTGCTT
Organism: uncultured Undibacterium sp.; assembly: GCA_963512475.1. Classification (GTDB taxonomy): domain Bacteria; phylum Pseudomonadota; class Gammaproteobacteria; order Burkholderiales; family Burkholderiaceae_D; genus Undibacterium. The sequence goes on along the minus strand of CAUPNA010000045.1, from coordinate 232 downwards.
CAAAAATTCTGCGTACGCAATTGCAGGACAAACTTTCAGCAGATCTATCGAAGCTAAACGAAACTATCTTGAGTAAATTGGAAAAAGGTGAATTGGTGCAAGACATTCCTGCACCCTTGTTAGCTTTGTACAGACCTAGCGTGCAGCCTTATTTGATCTCTTGGTTTAACGTGATACCTGTCGATGTCATTAAGACCCTCAAAATGCCCGTGGCGATTTTTCAGGGCGATAC
>CAUPNA010000044.1:0-27018 GCA_963512475.1 uncultured Undibacterium sp. | reverse complement strand
GACACTGCCAATTGTGCGGGACAGAAAATGGAAAAGAAAGCCTTGCTGTCTGAGCGAAGCGAATTTCAAGGCTTTCCCATTTTTTGTCTTGCACAATCGGGAACCCGAAGGGCAGTGGCAGCGTGGTCGCCTTCTTTTGCTTACTTTTCTTGGCGAAGCAAGAAAAGTGAGTGGCTGTCGGGCCACCCCCGACCTACAGACCGCAGATCAACGACAAAAACGAATACGATCAAAAAATAACCAATCTTACTAAGAATATTAACTCTATTCTCACGGCGATAACCCATCCCCATCCCAACCTTCCCCTTGAAGGGGAAGGAGCACACAAACCAAATAATACGGTCAAGAGAATTCAGGCACATCTGAGATTACACTGGAGAGACGAGCCCTGAAGGGCAGGTGTAACCCGCCCTACCAGAAATTTCGATATGTCGCGATGGTGATTGAAAGTGAGAAAAATAGTTAAACGATAAATCGTTAAAATCTATTTACAGCGCGGGTTGCACCCGTCCTACAAAACCTAAAGTTAATCAAAAATCACTCTCCCCTTACAACCCCAAAGGCTGCAACAAAGCATGCAAATCCTCAACACTAAACTTAGCAGAAAACGCAGCATCACTACCAAGCACACCCTCCGCCAACGCCGCTTTACGTTCCTGCAAACCAAGTATGCGCTCTTCTATGCTGCCCTCGACCACCAATTTATACACAAACACATTCTTGTCCTGTCCGATACGATGGGCGCGTGAGGTTGCTTGTTCTTCGACTGCAGGATTCCACCACGGATCCATGTGAATCACAGTATCAGCGGCCGTTAAATTCAAACCCACACCACCTGCTTTTAAGCTGATCAACATGATAGGCGGCGCGTTATCGTCGGCTTGATTTTGAAACCGTGCTACCACCGCACCACGTTGCGCGACCGGTGTTTTTCCGGTCAAGCTCAAAAACGGTAAAGACAATTTCTCCAACTGCACTGCAATCAAATCCAACATCTCGGTGAACTGGGAAAATACCAAAATACGTCTGCCTTCTGCCACTAAACTGGGCAGCATATCGCTGAGCATTTCTAACTTAGCGCGCTCCATCGTGTCAGGTGTTTTGGAACCCTTTAAAAGATAAGGATCACAGCAAACTTGACGTAGCTTTAAGAGCGCATCGAGTATCGTAATCTGGCTGCCAGAGAATCCTTTACGGTGTAAAATTTTTCTAATTTGTTCATCCGCTGCCACACGTACACTTTCATATAATTCACGCTGCTGTCCCTGCAATTGCAAGCGTTTAATCACCTCGGTCTTCGCGGGCAATTCACTCGCAACTTCATCTTTACGTCGCCGTAAGATAAAAGGCCGTACCCGACGCGCTAATAATTGTGCTCGCAAGGTTTCACCATTGACTTCGATAGGCTTACGCCACAAGCGAGTAAAACTGCGCATATCGCCCAAGAATCCTGGCATCAAAAAATCAAACTGGGTCCACAATTCACCGAGATTATTTTCCAGCGGCGTGCCCGTAATACACAATCGATGCCGCGCACTCAAACGACGCACTGCATCAGCACCACGACTGGAAGCATTCTTCACGGTTTGCGCTTCATCCAAAATGAGGAGATGAAATGTTTGCTGTTCCAAAACGGCTAAATCGCGCCACAATAAAGGATAGGTCGTCAATACAATATCGACCTCAGCCATCTGGGAAAAATTCTCAGCACGTTGAGCACCCTGCAATGCCAATACGCGCAAACTTGGCGCCATACGCTGCGCTTCTGCCTGCCAGTTAAACACCAGCGAAGTCGGTAGCACAACCAAAGCAGGCATATCCAAACGCCCTGCTTGCTTCTCGATCAAAATATTCGCAAGCGCCTGCGCCGTTTTACCCAAGCCCATATCGTCCGCCAAGATACCAGCAAGATGATGCTCACGCAGATACTGCAACCAAGCGACACCATGTAATTGATATGGCCGCAAAGTGATGCCCAAACCATTCGGTGCAGCGACTGGCTTTAATTCACCGACCATTTGCAAACGCTGCGCTAATTCACGCAAACCCAGGTCACCACGTAATTGCCAGCCACCATGCTCACCCGCCCGCGCGGCCTGACTGTCTAGCAAAGACTGACGTAGAGCTTCCAGTCGATAACCATCCCACGCCGACAAGTGCAAAGGCCCCGCCAATTTATCTTGCAGGCGCTGCTCATCCGTCAGCAGTTCTAACATGTGAGTGACAATGGCCTTCAAAGGCGCGGCCAAGGCATCAATGCGCTTACCTCCGGGCGCGCGCAATTGTATGACCTCCAGATCATCAATCGCCGCCACCCGCTTCGCATTCAACCAACGAGCATCACGCCGCAATAGATTCGCCAACATAGGCACCAGATCGACAATCTGACCATCAATCTCGACACCCAAACTCAACAGCCACGACCCCTCGCGCGCCGGCAAACCCAATGGGACGATGGTCGGCGCATAGCCACGCATAGGCGCGGCGACTCCTTTGCCGATCACTTCACCACTGACAGGATCGAGTATCAAATGCCATGCATCCACAGGGACGCTCTCATGCGCAAAGCCCGGACGCACGACAACGCGCCAACCCATTGCCTGCAAACGCGGCAATTCTTCCGCCCAAAAATCCGCAAAAAAATCTTCTTGCTGTAAACTCCATAGCGGACCAAATTGCAAAGCCGCATCCTCACTACGCCATTGCAAACTCTTGGCGGGCACAGGTTGTAAATTCAAGTCCCACACTTTATCCAAAGCATCCGCTTCCGCGCCAAGATCACGTACCAGCACGACTGGCTGGCCTTGCGCGTCTTCCATTAAATGGGTGGCATGTGGTCGGCGGTTTAATAGCGTGATTGGCGCTGGCGTTGTCCAGCTCAAGCCCGTGTCTGTGGTGTAGAGCCAGTCAATCTGCACCACCGTGACGCTGCCACCACGTGGGCCGAATGTGCCTGTGGGCTTCATGCCTAATAAGCCGTCACCTCGGTGTAGGGTTTGTAGGGTGATGCGGGGTTGGAAGTGGGCGTGGTCGGTTGTTGGGGGTGGCATTTGGGTGAGGTTAAGTCATTACTTAGAACGAAGTATATAGGTGTTTCGCCGTTGCAAATTTCAACGCAAAAAAGTCCAATGTTTAGCGAATTCAAACCAAGGAATGTATGTTTCGATTATCAAGATTATTCATGCTTTATGAAGCGTTCTGAAACTGTAAAAATTTTCCAAATTTACATTTATATTCAAGTCCATATACTGTTTCGCGAACCACCTACGATACAATGTTAGCCTAAGATTTTTTCAAATCACCTGTAACAAGTATTGAAGAATACATGTCCTCACAAAATAATCCTATAAGGTCAATTTAATGGGCTATTTCATCATTATCATAGGAATACTACTTTTAAGTGTTGCATTGCGACGGATATCTACTGAGCGCTATAGTTGGTTGGCAAAACTAGGGTATACGACAATTGCATTGACCCCCATCGTCGTGCTAATTTTTTACCTGATGATTGATCTACAGCCAAGCTCTCCACTTGGGGTTCCGCCAGATAAACTTCATAAAAGCAGCGGTAAGGGTCCGTGAGACGTAGTTCCATCGTATATTCGACTACTCGAATCGTTAGGAAAATGGTTCAAATAATCTTTGAAGTAAGCTAAAGTGCTGACAATATCCAGCGTCAACACGGCCGAACGCTTCATATTTAATTCGAGTACATTGAGCTTAACTTTCGCAAAAATGGGTTTCTATATTTTTGCGCTACTATTTCACTTTCTCGTGTACTCGACGTTCACAGGTCGGGTGTGGCCCGACAGCCAATTACCTTTTTTGCTTCGTCAAAAAAGGTAATCCAAAAAAGACGACCGTAGACTCGCCCTGCGGGTGCTTACGCTACGCTCCAGCATAATTTGTGCATCACAAAAAATGGGAAAGTGTTGAAACTCGCCTTCGGCTCAGACAGCAACACTTTCTTATCCATTTTCTGTGAAACACAAATTACATAGTCTTGAACGGGGGTAGATCAAAAGCAAAATCAACGGCCAACAACTGCTATTAGAAAAATGAACATCCGTCGGTACTGATTGTTTTTGCTGTTGCTTTTGATCTTGTTGTTGACTTTGCTTTTGACTTTCATCCACTTCTGACACTGCCAATTGTGCGAGACAGAAAATGGATAAAGAAAGCCTTGCTGTCTGAGCGAAGCGAGTTTCAAGGCTTTCCCATTTTTTGTCTTGTACAATTGGGAAGCCGAAGGCCAGTGGCAGCGTGGTCGCCTTTCTTTTGCTGTCTTTTCTTTGGCGAAGCAAAGAAAAGATAGTAGCTGTCGGGCTACCCCCGACCTACTGACCTAAAAAATACAGCAACGCTTCGTTAAATGAACAAAATAGAAGCCAACCCAAGACACGACCCAAGCCTAGGCAGACAAATCCTGCTCACCCTACGCCCTCGCGGCTGTAGGTCGTTGATTCTGACTTTGGTCTTGAACTTCATCCACTTCTGACACTGCCAATTGTGCAGGACAGAAAATGGATAAAGAAAGCTTCGTTGTTTGAGCGAAGCGAGTTTCGAAGCTTTCCCATTTTTTGTCATGCACAATTGGGAAGCCGAAGGCCAGTGGCAGCGTGGTCGCCTTTCTTTTGCTATCTTTTCTTTGGCGAAGCAAAGAAAAGATAGTAGCTGTCGGTCTACCACCGACCAGAGGACTATGAAATTAGCTAAGAATTACAGATAGGATGAGTAGGACGAAATTATCCATTTCGACAAACATCAATATTCATCAACGAACGCCACTAGACTCCTGCCTTCGCAGGAGTGACGATACAAATGTTAATTTGAAAGCTCATTCTGTCAAAGAATGAGACCCGAATCAAAAAACCATCCCCTACTTCGCAGAACAAATAAACGGATACTCACAATTATCAATAATCGGCTCCACCCCAAAGAAATCATTCAACACCGACTCCGCCGTGCAGTAAGCCCCCTCAACCCAAGCCTGATCATTCGAATACGCCTCACCGACGATAAAAATATTCACATCCGTCTTCTCCATCAACTGCGATGGCTTACGGATCTTCTGTTGCACATCGCCGATATCAAAATGCGAAGACCAAGCATGATAGCCAGCGTTGAATGGCGGCAATGACCAATCCATGTAGGCCGCTTCGACAGGTGCAGGCACCATGGAGTAGTCAGAATTAGGGCCGAAGTGGATTTCCGCTAATTGCTTGCGCAGCATTTTGACCATGCGATCTGGTACTTTTTTCGGCCCTTGCAAGGTTTGCACATTTTCATTATTGGGAATATGTTGTTCCTGATCTGGTTCTAATTCCAACTCTTTCCAAAACGTCGTGTAGATCTCATCGTCATAACTAGCGAGTAAGCCATAAACCGGTTTGGCTTTGGGATCGGTCGCGTTATTGCCGAAATACACGACCTGACGTATTGGTGTATCAGTGACGCTAGGGCCGATTGTGCTATTGAACGTCACTTGCAGTAAGGCGTTTTCGTCTTTGAGACTCATACGTTCTTCAGTAATCGCTTCAACGGCGTTAATCAGATCAACCGAACTCGCGTAAGGTGTGCCGATCAAACTACTCAGTGCTTTTAAAGTGGCTTTCGATAAGCCCAAGGCTTTTAATTGAACGACCGCACGTTGTGTGACTTCGTAGCCAGTTAATTGCGGAACATAGCTTGGGGGATTATCGGCATCAGCTGCCCACCACAGCGTGTCAAAAAACATCCCGATTTTGTACGATGGTTGCATGATTGCCGCTTCTAAATATAATTGTACTTTGCGATGGTTGAGGACATCGGTCACGCCAGTATCTCCATCAAAACGAGAACCTTGAGCCACCTGCTCGATAGCATGGCGCGGCATTGCCAACCAGGCAGCGTCAGTGGTTTTTGTACCCGCTTTTTTCCATGGATTTTCACGCGTGGCGTAACTGTAATGGATGGTTTTGCCTTTCGCGATAATAGACTGCAATCGCATATTGGGTTGGTAGTTAAAGATCACGCCCTGCGCTTTGGCGAGCTTGACGATCTCTTCAAACAAGGCATTGAACATTCCTGAATAACCGATGTTGATGGTCTTGTATTGATTACCAGGTGTAAATTCATTATTCGCCTGAAACGCATAAGCCGAATTCCAGTTGATCACGTTCGAGCTATAGCCATTGCCATCGGCGGCATAATTAAAGCCTTCACTGCCAAGCTGGTCGTACATCAAATTCCAATAGCCTATGTCCTTGAGCTTATCGCCTTTTTGGTATACCGAACCATCACCGGTATTGACCTTGATCACGCCATCGCGATAGAAAGTATCCCACTGACGGCGCGTCATATTTTTAGTCACAGACAGCTTTTCTAGGGTTGAAAAACCATTGTCTGGTGCGCCATCTGCGCCGTAATGATCAACGTGATAAGGTGCAGGAGTTTGTGAAGTGATTTGGCTTAGAAAAAAGTTTTTGCTGCGCAAATAATAGAGTGGATTCGTTGACTCATTGAAGGGTACTGAGTATTTATCTAAGCCTAATTGCTTTATCACCGTGGTGACAACGCGATGTCCTGGCGCAGTGCCATTATTGGCGTCTTTGGCATTCATGTCCCAATCCGAATATCGCATACCGCCTAATTCTAAGTACGCCTGAGTTTTATCGTTTTTATAGTGCCATGTGCAGATACGGGCACCTGCTGCACGCGTGCCTGGATGTGCTTTGGAGAAATCGTAACGTCCCCAATCGTAGAGTTCTAGCGTATCGCCTTTAGCGAGTTTCTTACTTTTGTCTTTGTTATTTTTAACTTCACCATTAAGCAAGCGCCATGCGGTGTATAAGCCCGCGGCACCAGCACCGAAAATGGAATATGTCTTTGTCGTTTGATTTTGCTTTGCCATGAAAGTCTCCTAAAAATTTACTCTTGATAGATAAGTTGAAATTACACTGGCAAAGTCTCATTCCCAAGACGCGCCATTTGTTGTGGCAAATCTTTTTCGGGAATACAAACTTCCACCAAAATAGGTTGCGATTTCATTTTCTTAATGAGTGGTAGAACACGCTTCAATTCTTTTACTGTTTCGACTTTAAAACCTTTCGCACCGAAGGCTTGAGCCAGTGCCATGTAGTCCCATTTCGGTAAAATGTCGAAGCTATCAAATTTATGCTGCGAGCCCGCTTCAAAAGCCGTGATGTCGACATATACCTGTTCAATCGCATACACGCCATTGCTCATGACGAAGATGACAGAGTTCAAGTTGTTGCGAGCCAGTGTGGACAAGGATTGGCAAACCATCATAAAGCCGCCATCACCTGCTATCGTCAAGGCACGTTTGCCGCTGCCGAGTTGTGCGCCTGAAGTGGCTCCGGTTTCAAAGCCGATACATTGCCAGGCAGCGGAGCTAATATAGCTACCTTGCTTCATACCCATCGCATTGCTAGCGACATACATCGCGCTACTGACGCCATACACCATGACGATGTCGTCCATCATCTTTTGATCCTGCAAGAACTTCATGGTGTGCTGGAAGAATCGGTTGTAGGTGATGACTTCAGGCTTATCGTTCCAGCGGGTATCCGAGTTCGATATCCAAGGTTCGGGATAAACTGGCTTGGCGGGCGCTTGTACTTTTAATGGATAGGACTTGGACTTCTGAAAACGTTTTAATAGCGCCTCCATAAAATCTTCCATGACAACATCTTCATATTGAAAGTAACCGACTCGCATCTGCCCCAGTGAGCTTTGTATCATTTGTGGGTATTTATTCTCCATCAGCCACAAGTAGTCATCAGTCAAAATCGTGCCAAGTGAAATGATGCAGTCAGCTTGTTCGACAGTGGTGATCACGCTGGCGATAGAAGCTTGATCCGCATAGGTTCCGATAAATTGCTCCCCCACTTCATCGACCACAGTCTTACCCAAAGTGGTGGTGGTATAGAGCATGCCACTGGCGTCGATGATTTTTTGTAAGAGCTTGCTTAAACCAAAGCGCAATACTTCAACACCTGCAAAGATCAATGGCTTTTTCGCAGCAGTGATCTGCGACCACGCCAATTCCACAGCATTTTCTAAAGCAAGTTTTTCACTTGTCAGACGCGCAGCTTTTAGCGGCGTTGCCGATGGACGTGGACAAGCTTCGCCCCATACTTCCTTGTAACAAGCGATATACACCGGACGACGATACGTGATTGCAGCGATCAACAAGGCATCGATTTTCTCTGCAGCGCCGACTGAGGTACTCAGGGTTTCAGACGCCACCGTGACATTCTTAAACACATTTTGATCAGCATCAAGGTTGCCAGTGGAATGGTGAAAAATCATGCCGTACATATTGGTCTGATTACGCATATCAGCACCTGGGCATGCACTGATCACCACGATAGGACTACGTTCGACGTATGCGCCCGCGACTGCGTTCAGGGCGCTAAAAGTACTCACGCCATATTGCAAGGAGACCGCAGCAAGACCGCGGGTACGAGCATAGGCATCAGCGGCGTAAGTCGCATCTAATTCATTGACGGCACCTATCGTCTTAATACCATCAAAGTCTTCTAAAGCTTGGGTGAAATGTTTAACGTAATCACCGGGGATTTGAAAGACATCGGTGACATTCAACTGCAGTAAACGGGTAAGCAGATAATCGGCTACGGTAAATGGTTGGCGGCTCATCGTGGACATTCCTTATGATTATTTGACATTCGTCACTGACCTTTTGACGCAGCTTTAATCCAATTGGGCATCAACACTGCGAACATAATGCGTAGAGCAATTTGTATGCCTGTCAGAAAAAATACAAAAGGATGCGGAGCGTAGAATGAAAACCGAGCTGGATACCAGAGCTTGTGCGGCTCCATCACCCGAGTACATAAGGAAGGGAATTAGAAAATTTGACGTGTTAAGAAACAACTTACACGACAAATTGGGGGGTTAAAAAATCGAACGCGCCGTCATCGTCGTAAACAATTCCAAAGCCATCACACCGGCCAAAGAATTGCCGGCGGGATCCAGCCCCGGCGACCAGACACAAACTGCCAACTCGCCAGGCACCAACGCCAAGATACCGCCGCCCACGCCACTCTTGGCAGGTAAACCCACACGAAAAGCAAAGTCGCCCGCCACATCATAAGTGCCGCAGGTCAACATCAAAGCATTGAGTCGTTTGGCTGAGCTAGAGTCTAAAATTTTTGTTCCGTTCCAAGGGATCGTGCCGTGATTGGCTAAGAAGCTGCCAGCTTTTGCCAGTTCTAGGCAAGTCATCGTAATCGAGCATTGGCGGCAGTAACTGGCGATCACCGAGTCGACAGGATTATGCAAATTGCCGAAGTCTTTCATCAAATGCGCAATCGCACTATTCCTATGCGCATGCTTTTCTTCGGAGATCGCGACCTCACGATCAAAATCAATTTTGACCTCATCCGACAACATACGCATAAACTGCAGAACCGCAATATCGGCCTGCACAAAACGCTGCGCCAAGATATCGTTAATCACCAAGGCACCAGCATTGATAAAGGGATTGCGCGGAATGCCGCGTTCGTATTCGAGTTGTGATAGGGAGTTAAAGGGATTCCCCGATGGCTCACGCCCTACTCGCTTCCAAATCGCATTGCCTTCACGCTCAAAGGCTAAGGACAGAGCGAATAATTTGGTAATACTTTGCGTCGATAATTTTTGCTGCGCATCACCTACCGTATAACTACTTCCATCCAAACAATACACCGCCATGCCGAAATGTTGCGGTGAGACTTTGGAGAGTTCGGGGATATAAGTCGCAACCTTGCCTTGGGCCAGCAAGGGTTGGATTTCTTGATGAATGTCTTCTAGGATTTGTTGGTAGTTGATGGTCATTGTGTTGGCGTGCAGTTTTGCAATCTTATCGGATTCTACGCATAAAGTCGCAATGTTGAAATGCCTGATCTTTATGCTACTTCAATTTGAAGTGATAGACACTGACATATTTGCTTTCTTCGCTCTAACCGAACAATTTCACTTGTCATTTAGCGTTTAGCCGATACAATAAAACTCACTTTGATTCATACAAAAGGCACATCATGTTCAAGATCATCATGGCATTTATCATCTGTTTCTTCTCTTTGACTAACGCCGCAATTGCCGCCGACCTGAATAAACCTGAGGAAGCTGTCGCCATGGTTAAAAAAGCGATCGCACACTACCAAAAATTTGGTAAGGAAAAGACCCTAGCCGAAGTGAGTAGATTGAAAGGTCCGTTTGTTGACAAAGAGATGTTCACCGTCGTCATGGATGCGAAAGGCGTGGTGCTAGCCCATGGCTTTGAACACAAAATGATAGGGAAGAACATTATGGAAATGCGCGACCATGAAGGCACTGCCATGGTCCAAGATATGTTTCGAATCACCAAGGACAAAAATAGCGGCTGGACGCATTACAAATTCCCCAACCCGATGACTAAAGCAATAGAACCAAAATCGACTTATGTCGAAAAATATGATGGCTTAATGTTTTTCTGTGGGATTCATACTTCTAAAAAGCCGTAAAACCAGCTTAAGAAATATTGATTGATCTACCTTTTCACTATCCACATACAACCTAAACCAACACTAAGTGCGATTAGTGCGATTTGTGCGATTACACATCGGTAATCGCACAGACAACTTCGCAAATTACGCTTCTTTGTGCTCGGCGTGATAACGCGTCACTAATTCCACCTCATTCTTAGAACCCAAGTACACCGCGACCCGCTGATGTAATGCAGTCGGTTGAACATCAAGCATACGTTGCTTACCATCCGTTGATGCGCCGCCTGCTTGTTCGACGATCATCGACATAGGATTCGCTTCGTACATCAAGCGCAATTTACCTGCTTTGTCCGGTTCACGCTTATCGGCTGGGTACATGAAGATGCCGCCGCGATGCAAGATGCGATGGACGTCAGCCACCATGGATGCGATCCAGCGCATATTGTAGTTCTTGTTCAGTGGACCCGTTTTACCGGCCAACATATCATCGACATAGCGTGTGACTGGTGGATACCAATGACGTACATTGGACATATTGATAGCGAATTCTTGCGTATCCGCTGGGATTTGGATATTGCGTTCGGTCAGTACCCATGAACCCATTTCACGATCCAAGGTAAAGCAATTCACGCCGTTGCCAGTGGTAAAAATCAACATGGTTTGCGGGCCATAAATGGCGTAACCTGCAGCGACTTGCTGACTGCCTTTTTGCAAGAAGTCTTGCTCGGTCGGTGCGCCCATGCCTTCCGGGGCTTTCAACACGGAGAAAATGGTACCGATAGACACATTCACGTCGATATTACTGGAGCCATCGAGTGGATCGAATAAGAGCATGTATTCGCCTTGTGGGTAACGATTAGGAATCGGGTGGATGGTTTCCATTTCTTCCGATGCCATCGCCGCTAAATGGCCGCCCCATTCGTTCGCTTCTAACAGAATTTCATTCGACAAAATATCGAGTTTCTTTTGTACTTCGCCTTGCACATTTTCGGTATGCGCCGTGCCCAGGACTTCACCCAATGCACCCTTACCAACGGCGTGGCTGATGGTTTTGCATGCGCGCGCAACCACTTCAATTAAGAGGCGTAACTCGGCAGGGATACTATTATTGAGCCTTTGCTCTTCGACCAAAAAACGGGTCAGACTGATGCGTTTCATATTCTTCCTTCCTAAAAATAAATCTTATAAAATTCTTTATTCGGCAAATTCGTGAATTTGGACTAATGCAACTGATTCGGTTTCTGATATGTTTTGGTGCGCACAGCGCATCCTACATTGATCAACATTCTTAAGCTGCTAAAGCTTTCGTTACCACTTCCGATACATCCTTCGACAAATTTTTCGTCACGGCTACTTTTTGCAAAGCCGCTTTCATTAATGCTTGATTGGCTTTCGGATATTTAGTCCATCTATCCATACTACGCGACAAACGCGCTGCAACTTGCGGATTGAGCTTATTCAAGGCGATCACGCAGTCAGCCCACAAGGTATAACCGCTACCATCAGCAGCATGAAAGCGCGCTGGATTCGCGTTGCAAAACGCAAATATCAAACTCCGTGCGCGATTTGGATTACTCATACTAAATGCTTTGTGTTGCATCAAGACGCGTACTTGTTCAACATCCGTTGTTGGCGCTGTCGCTTGCAGTGTGAACCATTTGTCGATAACCAGCGCTTCGCTTTCAAACTCTTTATAGAAATGCGCCAATACTTGTTTGCGTGTCTTACTATGCGCTTTATCCAATGCGGAAGAACAATGCAACATCGCGCTCAAAGCTGCGATACGGTCGGTCATGTTCTCCGCTTCTTGGTACTGGGTATGCGCTAGGGCATAAGTCGCCGTATCTGGCCATTCCACCAAATAAGCTAAAGCACAATTTTTCAAAGCGCGCTTACCTGCTGATTGCGCATCGGGGCTGTATTTACCCGGCGTCAAATTATTTTGGTAGGCTTGCAGTAAATCAGCCTTTAAATGCTGCGCCAAAGTGGCGCGCACAAATTGGCGTGCGGTATGGATGCTGCGTGGATCAGCCGTTGTCATTTCTTCGGCCATCATCACTTCGGACGGTAAAGTTAATACCAATTCGCGGAAGGCTGGGTCAAGGTCTTGATCGGTCAAAGTCTTACGCAGTGCATTGATGAATAAATCATCTAGGCTCAGCACCTCGCCTTGTTGAACCGCAGTAACCAACTTCAATAAACGGCGCATCGCCAAACGTTGCCCAGCTTCCCATCGGCAAAATGGATCACTATCGTGCGCCAGCAAATGCGCCAGTTGTTCGTCGCTGTATTCAAATTCCAAAATGACCGGCGCGGAGAAATTGCGCAAAATCGACGGTGTGACTTCAGTAGAGACATTAGTAAAAACAAAGCTCTGCTGCGCTTCTTTCAATTCCAACACTTTGGTTGTGCTAATGGCAGATTCGCCCTGCAACTGCAAAGCGATATCTTTACCCTCTGCATCAATCAAGCCAACCGCGACCGGAATATGGAAAGGTAATTTCTTAGCCTGCCCTGCCGTCTTAGGACAAGACTGGCTCAAGGTCAAAGTATAAGTTTTGGCATCTGAGTTATAACTTGTTTCTGCTCTGACACGCGGCGTACCGGCCTGACTATACCAGCGCTCGAATTGCTTTAAATCACATCCATTAGCATCGGCCATGGCAGCGCGGAAATCATCACAGGTAACCGCTTGCCCATCATGCCGTTGGAAATACAAATCCATGCCTTTGCGGAAGCCATCATGACCTAGCAGCGTGTAATACATACGGACGACTTCTGAACCTTTTTCGTACACGGTCACCGTATAAAAATTATTGATCTCAACAAAAGAATCTGGACGCACCGGATGCGCCATCGGCCCCGCATCTTCCGAGAATTGCAATTGACGCAGTACGCGTACATCTTCTATCCGCTTTACTGCGCGCCCCGTCTCGTTGCCGACCAAATCACCAGAAAACTCTTGGTCGCGGAAAACGGTCAAACCTTCCTTCAAAGACAATTGAAACCAGTCGCGACAAGTGACGCGATTGCCGGTCCAATTGTGGAAATATTCGTGACCAACCACAGATTCAATACCAGCGTAATCGGTATCCGTAGCAACGCGAGAATTCGCCAACACATACTTCGTATTGAAAATATTCAAGCCCTTGTTTTCCATCGCCCCCATGTTGAAGTCGCTGGTCGCGACAATCATGAAACGATCGAGATCGAGTTCCAAACCGAAACGTTCTTCATCCCAGCGTATGCTGTTTTTGAGAGAATCCATTGCGTGTTGGGTTTTATCGAGATTGCCCTGTTCTACCCACACTTGCAGTAAAACTTTACGACCCGACTTGAGTTTGTATTTTTCTTCCTGACAGACCAACTTACCCGCAACTAAAGCAAACAGATAAGATGGCTTTTTGAAAGGGTCTTCCCACTTCGCATAATGACGACCGTCGCCAAGATCACCTTGTTCTATCAAATTACCATTCGACAGCAACACGGGATACAATTTTTTATCGCCACGCAGCATCACGGTGTAACTCGCCATTACATCAGGACGATCGGGGAAGAAAGTAATCTTACGGAAGCCCTCTGCTTCGCATTGCGTGAAGAAATTGCCATTCGAGACGTACAGGCCAGACATCGTGGTATTTTTATCTGCTGCGATGGTCGTTTCGATGTCGAGCGTGACCTGATCGGGCGCATTGCTGATAACTAAACGCTCTTTGGTCAAGGTGTATGCTGACTTTTTCAGATTCACACCATTGATGCGCAATTGCAGCAACTTGATATCTTCGCCGAACAAGACTAAGTCTTTTTCTGCACTGTCATGGTTGCGGCGCATCGTGATACGAGTTGCAACATGAGTACGTAGCGGATGTAGGTCGAAGCCCATTTCAACGGTATCGACCCAGAAGCCGGGAGCAATATAATCTTTACGATAAATGGTAACGGGTGCCGCTACAGGCATGTCTTGCGCAGGTTTTCGCATAAATTGAACTCAATTCAAAAATGAAGCCAAATAAACTGGTGTGGTCAGCGGGATAAAAAATATAGCCTGTATTTTACCAAGCACAAGCGTGGGATGGGCTTTTATAGGCGAATGTCCGCAGAGAAATCAGCAAAAATAACAACTCAAATAGTCGAGAGTACACAGATTGATCAATCCGACCGCAGAAGGCTCAAAATTAGTTGGGGCACCAACTTGGTGCAAGTGGTATGGAATCCGTATAGAGCATGTACCACCATTTACAGACAAAGTAGTTACAATTTTTCACAGACTTTTGCTGTAGCAAAGATCATGATAGAGTCACAACACTCTGTAGACGGAAGGCTTATGTGAAATGATTTCGGCGAAACAGGGAATACTGCGATGGAACCATTCTGTCTAAACAATAAATGTTTTAGCCAGATCAAGTACTATCCAGCAACAGCGAGATAAAATGAAGTGAAGTTAGAACGAACCACATTGCGCAAGCAATATCGGAGATGAACACCATGAATATTCTTAACAAACGCATCTTGTTAGTTAGCCTGCTCTTTTGCACAGCGGCACTGACAGGATGTGCCAGCACGTTTTCCAGCAAGATCCGCACCGTCAATCAATTACCAGCAAGTTTTATTGATAAAACTTTTAGCGTGGTTGAACATCCTGAACAAGGGAAAGAGCCAGAATATCTGCATGCCAGCGAAGATGTCAAAGCTCGTTTGCAAGAGTTAGGTTTTATTGAAACAGAGGCGGGAAAAGCCACACTGAAAGTTAATCTGCAACTCGTTTCCATACCTGGAAATGCGCACCTATCTTCACCTTTTCGCTCGACCAGCTATATCGTCACGCCTTCCGGCATGGTCATACCTATCGGCGGTTTCGAACCCTATCGCTTTTATCCAGGTTTTACGCGTTTGCCGTATCGATACTATCCACGCGCCGTTTTCTATCCACGCTATTTTGGTTCAATGTACTCAGCTTTTCCGTTTGGTAGTCGTTTCGATCCAATTTATGACCCACAGTTTGAGGTCCGCCAGTACTTTGATCATGGAATAGAAATCACAATCACCGAAGCCGCAACTGGCAAGCTGCTATATTCGGTCAATGCTAAAACAACGAAAACCGATGTGGAAATCGACCCTTACATCGCGCTTCTAGTGGAAAGTGCGCTACGCGAATTCCCGAACAAAACCGGCGACAGCTGGGTCGAAATTCAGTTGGAAAAATAAAATAATAGCGTCGCAATTGAGTACGTGAAAAAATCCCAGTGCATAACTTAGCACTGGGATTTTTCATTTTCAAAGCATTCTTTGCTGCTTGCCTTTACATTGTCTAGGAAGACAATTCACGCAAAGCGTGTATCAAGGCGCGGTCTACTAGCGAATTTGCCAGAATAGTACTGACCGAACCTGTACGATATTTTTCTTCCAACTCTTCTGCTGAAATCGAAAATGCTTGATAGCCTTGACGATTAGCAAAAATAAAACTAGTGCGTTTGGGACTAATCCACGCCAATTTGTAACGATTCACTTGCTCGTTTTCGTCACTAAAATCGAGCCAAGTACCACGTTCCAAACTGGTCACCTGTTTGGTTGCTTCGTCATCAGTATGCGCGACCTTTTCTTGTACAAACCGGTCAAGGCGACGATTACTAGCACGCTGCGCAATGTTGACTGCAATCTCTAATTGACGACGTGGTGACAACTCCAAAGGCGCTCGCGCCATCGAGGCGTGACGCTCAGCAAGCTTGGAGAAAAATAAAACACGGTCAGGCTCATCCCAGCGTATCGCATTCAACCAAGCATTGAGTAGCGTCAACATAGCTGGTAACTTTGCGATCAATTCTTTGCGCTCGTCGGCACTGTTCTTCGGCTTCAGACTCCAGATTAAATCATCCATTGTCTTTAAGGCGTTTTCTAATGCATGCGGCTTTTCTTCTTTCACGCTATGCGCTATCGTCAAAATCCGTATCCACTGTTCTTGCAAAAAGACTTCCAAGAACCCTGCGACCTCACCCGTCTCTACCCGAATCGCCACGTCATGCTCTGCGAACTCGCGTGCCACCCGCATTTTCTCTTCGCTTAATGCTGTCTGTACTGGTTGACTGATCGCTTCTTGCGCTTTGACTTCTTCATCTTTAAGATAGTTTTCGAGATCCGACACCACGTCAGAAAACAAATCAATGCGCTCGTCAAATTCAAACTGAACCCGCTCTATCACGTCACCAATCACACCCAATAATGGATCAATTTGAGAGGGCTCATTATCGAGAATTATCCCAGAACTACCCAGAATATCCATCAAAGTACGTGCGGGGTGCGACTCACGGAAGAAAAAGTCAGAGTCCTGCAACGCCACCCGCAAAATCGGAATTTGCAGCTGAGAGATCATCGATTTCACATCATCACGCAAACTCAGATCAGCGAAAATATAATCAAACACACGCGCCAACAGCTCCACAGTGTTGCGCTGAATCAGGCTCAAACTATCTGCCGATGGCGCACGCAAAACTTTACGCAGGCGTGACTCGAATTGCGAGCCGTCCGCATCGTTCTGCGCAAAATCTTTTTGCATCTCCACCAAATTAGCGAAAAATTGATGGTCAACTGTTGCTTTATCTAAAGGCGTATCTTCTTCATCAAGATCTAGCTGATTAAGCAAAGTATCGCTCCCTGAGGCCAAACCATCCAAACCATCTGCCGACGGTAGTTCAATTTGCCCTGCGAAAACGCGTTTCAATTTATCCTGCAGATAGGGATCTAGACTAAACAAACTTTGCGCTGGTAAATAGGCAAGTACGCCGCCCGAACTATCAAAATTATCATCAACACCAGGGTGTATTCCTCGCGCCATTAATTCCTGATTAATTTCATCCAAGATAGGCGTCAATTGCAAGAAGATCGCTGGTTGCAATAAGCGCAGCACAATCAAATGGGATGCTGGATTAGGATCAAGCTCCATCCAGGCTTTATGCACAGCCGTGATAAATATCTCGGGACGGAAAGGGTTTTGCGAGATATCGATCGGCATACGGTTCAAGATACGGCCGATCAAACTATTCAATAAGACCAGCGATTCTGCGTTCAATACTTCCATCGATTGACTGGTATTACGAAGTAAAATTTTGCCTTCCATCTCTTCGTAAGTCTGCGCAGTCGTATCTAGAAATTGCCCTTCTTTCTTGAGCCGTTTTCTGGTGTTAAACACGCTCACTTCTTTGCTAAGGGCAGCATTTATTTGCCCCGCAACCAAACGATAAAAAGCAGTGCTATTTCGTTTAACCAGTTGATGTGCTTCAAAGCTAATTTTTGCTTCATCTGGACGCACCGCTTGATCCGATAGCTTAAATAATGCATCGGCCAGCCGGGTAGAAAAGGCTTCTAGTTGAGACGCAACTAGATTCGTTGCTAGCGGTACCATATTTTGCAAAATCAAAAGGCGTGACGCATTAGAAGTCTCAGCCTTTTTACCTGCGGCGGTAGCAGCCGCAGTTGCACCGCCCAACACAGCAGCGGTTTTATGAGTTTTATCTGCCGCGACCGGCATCAGTGGGATAGTGTCCATTGTTCAATTCAACTAGTAGCACGTTATAAATAAGCAATGCATATCAATCAGGAGTACTTACGCGAAAAAGTCAATTTAGTCGAGTTAGTCGCGCTAGTAGTATTTGTCGCTTTATCACTTACTGAGGCTCGATGTGAGGCAGCAAACAGAATTACAGATCAAACCGCAGACCAAACTACAGACCATGGTAGGCCTCAGTTGCAAAAGTAATTGCAACGATGAGCGCAACCGCAAATAGCAACACAATCAATAGACGACCAAACTTTGGACTACCGTCATCGGTACTCGTTTGTTCAATTTCAGGTTCGACTTGTTTTTCTTCAGTCATAGTATTGGACAGTTTCGACTGTCCCCAAAGTATCGGTAAGTAGAGGCAAACATACAAAGATTCAGTATATGTTGTTTTGCTTCTATTCGACTAGTCCAGTGCGCCGATCTGGCCAGCAAATAGGCGAAAAAAAGCATTTAACTACCAATATATCCATTTGACAATGCTCAAGCATTCACAGTTATCTCATTTTCTACTCAGTAGATACATGCCCAAAATAACCAAGCTAGCGCCAGCGACCTGCCATTCACTGATGGCTTCATTCAAAAATACCGTACCTAAAATCAAGGTCGACACCGGCCCTATCATCCCGGCTTGAGAAGCGCTAGGCGCACCAATACGTTTCACCGCAAACATCGTCAAAAACACAGGAAACACCGTGCAGACGATGGCATTTACACCAGACAAGGCCAAGACTTGCGTGGGTTGAATTAACATACTCACCGGACGCAATAGAAAGAACTGCGCGATACACGCCACACTAGAAACGCACATTGCATAGGAAACCAAGCGCAAAGAACCTATGCGCGCCACCATTTCACCCGACTGTATCAAGTAGGTCGCATAAGCAATTGCCGAGCCCAGCACCAAGCCAGCGCCCAAGATCACTTGTTGTCCGTTAAACGATAAGTCATGCAGGAAGACTAAAACAATTCCCAGATAAGCGATCAGCAAAGACAAGTACTCAATTGGACGTATTTGACGTTTAAACCACAAGACATGAATAAACAAAACGAAAGAAGGTGTCAAAAACAAAATCAAACGTTCCAATCCAGCCGAGATATATTGCAAACCCAAAAAATCTAGAAAGCTAGACAAATAATAGCCAACCAATCCCAGCCCCAGCAAACGCCAACGATCCGCAGCGCACAGAGGTGGATGACGCCAAGCCTGCCATAGGGCAATCGCGGCGAATACTGGCAAAGAAAACAGCATGCGAAAAGCGATTAAAGTCACCGCATCGACCTGATAACGATAAATTAACTTTGCAACGATGGCTTTTGCAGAAAACAAAATGGCACCGACAATCGCTAAACTTAAACCAGTTAAATGATTGCGGCGCTGTATAGCAGCTTGATCCAAAAACAACTCCTGAAGTCGAGGTAGATCCTCATCAAATGAGATTGATTTATACCATTCTTATACCATTTTTGAAAAAAATAAATTAATCTGCCAACAGTGCGTTTTAAGAAACCTGCCCGACCAATGATCAATTATGCTTATAGACTTTCGATACGCCCTCATTAATTTGGATTGAAACTACGATGAACAAGGATATTCAGTACCGCATATATGCTGCTACCTCAGACGATTTCGCCAATATCAAAACGCTCTATCAAAGCGTCGCGCGGCAAGGCGGTGGTATCGCCCGCACTGAAGACGAAATTACGGACGACTACATTCGGCACAATCTCGATACAGCGATCGCGCGTGGTATCAGTTATGTCGCCAAAGTAGGCGAACAAATCGTCGGCGAAATTCATGCCTATCCGCCCTTCCCCCAAATATTCGCGCATATCTTGTCAGATCTGACGATTGCGGTGCACCCAGATTTTCAAGGCACGGGGATTGGACGAGCCATATTCGCGGCTTTGCTTGATGAGGTGAAACTGCATAGGTCCAATATCTTGCGCGTCGAATTATTTGTGCGCCAGTCGAATCTCAAAGCGATCGCTTTTTATCAGAGCTTAGGATTCGAGATTGAAGGTCATTTTCAACAACGAGTGCGCCGTCCAGACGGCGATCTGGAAGCGGATATTCCTATGGCGTGGATACGTTTAAAATAAATCATTATCTTTGCGCAGGCTCAGGCACGAACAATTTGCGAAAAGCGATCAAAGCCGCCGGATGATTTAGGGCTAAGCCTATGAATCCCAACTGTGCGGAATGGGTATCACCTCAAAGTGCTACACCGGCGGGAGAACATGTATTCCTCACTGTCGCAAAGCACCAATTTATTCACCACCTGGCACAAAATAAAAATCCCCCTGCATCGCATGTTAAAATGTGTGGTTATTCTATTCTTACAGAACTTTTGCAATGACCGATTCCATCAGTACCCCAGAGAACAACGACGAGCTAGACAGCGTTGCCATCAAAAAAGTATCAACCGATCTGATCCGCAAGGAAGTAGCACGTCGTCGCACTTTCGGCATTATTTCTCATCCGGATGCGGGTAAAACTACGCTCACCGAGAAACTTTTGATGTTCTCCGGAGCGATTCAATTAGCAGGTACGGTTAAAGCACGTAAGAGTGGCCGCCATGCGACGTCTGACTGGATGGAAATTGAAAAGCAACGTGGTATCTCGGTCGCATCCTCTGTCATGCAGTTCGAATATCGCGATCACGTGGTCAATTTGCTCGACACACCTGGTCACCAAGACTTCTCTGAAGATACCTATCGCGTGTTGACCGCTGTCGATTCGGCCTTGATGGTGATCGACGCAGCCAAAGGTGTGGAAGAACAAACGATTAAACTGTTGAACGTTTGCCGTATGCGCAATACACCGATTATCAGCTTCGTCAACAAAATGGATAGGGAAACCCGCGATCCTTTGGAACTGCTGGATGAATTGGAATCGGTCTTAAAGATTGACTGCTCACCGGTCACCTGGCCGATAGGCATGGGTAAAACTTTCCGCGGTGTGTATCACATCCTAAAAGACGAGATCATGCTGTTCACGCCAGGTAGTGAACGCGCAGATCAAGAGTTTGAAGTCGTCAAAGGTATCGACAATCCACGTTTAGCAGAATTGTTCCCGCTGGAAATCGAACAATTAAAAATGGAAGTCGAATTGGTGCATGGTGCTTCGCATCCTTTCGATTTAGAAGCGGTGTTAGCCGGTACACAAACGCCCGTGTTCTTTGGCTCAGCGATTAACAACTTTGGCGTACGTGAAATTTTGAACGCCCTGCTCGACTGGGCACCCTCACCACGCGAGCGCAATGCAACAATCCGCACTGTAGAACCGACGGAGGAACCGTTTTCAGGTTTCGTCTTCAAGATTCAAGCAAATATGGATCCAGCACATCGCGACCGTATCGCCTTCTTGCGTGTTTGCTCTGGTCGCTTTGAACGCGGTATGAAACTCAAACATTTGCGCATTAACCGCGACATTAAAGTTTCATCAGTGGTCACGTTTATGGCATCGTCACGCGAACAAGTTGAAGAAGCTTACGCAGGCGACATCATCGGCTTACCGAACCACGGCAATATGCAAATCGGCGACAGTTTTTCCGAAGGTGAATTACTACAATTCACCGGCATCCCTTACTTCGCACCAGACTTCTTCCGCATCGCCCGTATTTTGAATCCACTCAAAACCAAACAATTACAAAAAGGCTTGCAGCAGTTAGGTGAAGAAGGTGCGGTACAGGTTTTCAAACCTATCGTCAGTAGTGATTTGATCCTTGGCGCGGTTGGTGTTTTGCAGTTTGAAGTTGTCGCCAGTCGCTTGAAAAATGAATACGGTGTGGACGCGGTATTCGAAGGTACCAGCATTAGTAGTGCGCGTTGGATTACTTGCGAAGATAAAAAAATGCTGGCTGATTTTGAACGTTCAAGCGCAGGTGCGAACGTAGCGTACGATGCAGCGGGAAATATGGCCTACCTCGCCAGCTCAGGTGTCAATTTACGTTTAACACAAGAACGCTGGCCAGATGTGGTGTTCCACGCGACACGGGAACATGCAGCGAAGTTAGACTAAAGTTGACATCGCATTCCCAAAAAAACGCGAAGCTAGAGAAATTCTAGCTTCGCGTTTTTTTATAAGCCTGATCTATACAGTGAGCAACAACAAAGTCACACAATTAATGCAAGCTTTCAGTATCTGTCGATTTAAATGTGGCTCGTATGGGTATGCGTATGATAAAGGTTGTACCGACTTTCAATGTCGAACTCACTGAAATTTTACCTTCTAAGACACCTTCAACAATATTGTGACAAATATTTAGGCCGAGCCCTGATCCGCCTTGTCCAAATTTTGTCGTAAAAAACGGATCGAAAATTCTGCCTATGATTTGCGGATCGATACCTTTACCTGTGTCACTAAACTGCATTTTGACGTAAGCAGGGTCTTTCTCATCGATAGACGCATACCACGTGACTTGGCCATCGGTAATGTCTTCAAATGCATGTATCAAGGCATTATTAAATAAATTGGCAATCACTTGCGTCAGTGGCCCCGGATAACTGTCCATGATAATGTCTGGTGGCACGTCAATGACTAATTGAATATTCACTTTCCGCAATTTTGGACGCAAAGTTACCGCTAGCTCCTCCATAATTTTTCGCAATTGAAATTCACGGCGTAACTCGCTGGTCTGATCAACCGCAACGTTCTTAAAACTAGTAATCAATTCTGAAGCTCGACCTAAATTTTTATCAAGCAAATCAGCGGCCTCTTCAACTCTCGCAATAAAATGATTTAAATTGGATCGTCGCAATTTACCTTCATCACTCTCACGCTTGAGTTCCATCGCCAAGTGATTAATGGTTGAAGATACGGTAACAGAATTACCGATTGGCGTGTTTAATTCATGCGCAACGCCGGCGACTAGCGACCCGAGACCCGCCAGTTTTTCTGAAGTGATGAGCTGCTTCTGCGCTTCTTGCAGTTGCTTGAGGCTTTCTTCAATTTGAGTTTTTGAAGTTTCCAACTCGTGTGTCCGCTGTTGGACTCGGACTTCCAACGATTGATTTAGCTGGGTAATTTCTGTAATTTTTGTTTGAACGGCATCAACTACTTTATTGAAATGATCTGACATCACGCTAAGCTCGTCACGTCCCGAAACTTTGATGTGTAACTCATAGTTTCCCGCCACAATTTCTTGGCTGGCTATAATCATTTGCTGCAAGCGATGTACGATTCGCTTACCTATAAAGACGATCGCCAAAAAAGTGAGGACCATAATTAAACCAGTACGAATTAAAGACTTCTCTCTGGTATCCGCGGTCACCTCGATAATATTCTTTGTCGACAAACCGTACTGTAGAAATCCAACCTCAGCCTTTGGCAATAGTAGGGAATTTCGAATGTGAATGGCACCTTCCAAAGCCACTTTCTCAATATCCCCAGAAACAAAAGGAATCGGCAGACTAGAATCAAACGCTTGCGTTGTCAGCAGAATTTTTCCATTCGAATCTCCAACAACGACATAAGTTAAACCATTTTTTGAATCGCCCTCAACCATCTCATCAAGAAACGCTTGTACCGTGTTCAGATCATTATTACTAGCATGAGTAGCCACAGTAAAGTTAAGCAATTGAGAAGTTTGTACGATGCTGGTTTTGACGTTTTCAATCAAGGCAGCTTTCAATACTTCATTGCCACCAACAATCACATTAAAAACAAGTAGCGCAGACGCAAGAAACGCGACTAAAGTAAATTGTCCAATAATCGAGGTACTAAAGCCAATGATCTTACGGTAAAAAATCATAGTTTTAAGAATTGACATTAGAGAAAATTGACATTAATTGACTTGTCCAATATCGCACGATCAATATAGGCAATCGCATTGAAGTTGGTCGCCACCCTCTTCACGATATATTTCACCTCATATTGAAAATGACTTGGTGCTGTATTGCATTTTGACACATATTGTGAAGCTGACACACTTTTGCATGCAGATCTAAATGTACTTTTTTAAGGCAAATAAACTACTGTACAGGCAATTCGTATAAGCACTTAGCTAAGGCCCTACTACCATCGTCGTCGCGGCATCTGCGTTTCTACTCTGCAAACGAATCACGCTATCTTCAACCTCATGCGTTCAAACCGTATCGTCACACCGTCAGGTAAAGTGTCTGAAACATCTTCCACTTTTTCAAAGCCCAAGACCTGGTAAAACGGCACACCAGGCAGCGTTGCCATCAGCTCCAAGCTGCTAAAGCCTTGCGCCATCGCTGCTTGCTTGCAGGCTTCGAATACGGCTCTGCCGACACCACGCCGCGCCGCTGTTGGTGAAATGAAGAAGGCGCGGATTCTTGCTGGATCGTGGGCGGGATCAAGGAACTCATCTGCGCCCATCGGCCTTTGATCACCGCCATATAATGTACGACGGCGACTCCAGCCACCACAGCCTGCTAATTTACCATCAAGTAGGGCGGTGAAATAGCTGCCGTCATTCACAAGTGCGGTATCGACACCGAATACATACTTGATGGCAGATTCCGCTTCTTGTTCGGTATAAAATCCACGGCTCAAGACTCGCGCTGATTCAATGATCATTTGATTGAGTTCGGGAATTTCTTCCAAGGTACTTGGTCGGACAATTAATTGTGGGTTTACTATGGCTGTCATGAAAATTTCTTATAAGTTTTTTGATAAGTCGGCACCTCATTCGCACACTGATCAATAGCTTGTGGCGATTCATCGTAGGACGATTGAAACCCACGCTGCCTACAAGTCAGTCTGATATACACCAAGTTCTCGCGGCGCCGGTTTCACACTCCTACATTCAGTCATCCTTAATATATCGGATTTGCTCCACCCATCCTTGACGCAACGTGGTTTAGTCGCTTCAACTTCATGACGAGAATATACACAAAAAACGATCTAAAAACAAAACCGCAAAATTGCTTTTGCGGTTCGTCTTTTACCATTAACTTTACTACTGAGTTTTGTTTCTCTTATTTAAACACAAGAGCACCATCCGCCACATCAACCACAATGACATCCTTGGGTCCAAATTTGCCTTGCAAGATAAGCTTAGACAAAGGATTTTCTATCTCTTGTTGAATCGCGCGCTTTAAGGGTCGGGCACCATACACAGGATCGAAACCGGCCTCCGCGATTTTTAACAAGGCAGCATCAGTCACTTGCAAGCCCATGTCCATTTGTACCAAACGTTTATTCAAAGTTTCTAACTGTATCTTGGCGATTGCACCGATGTTTTTAGCATCAAGCGCATGGAATACGACAATCTCGTCGATACGATTGATAAACTCTGGACGGAAATGTGATTTTACTTCGCCCATTACCGCCATTTTTATCACGCTTGGATCACTGCCTTCCATCGCTTGAATCTGATGCGAGCCCAGATTCGAGGTCATGACAATCACGGTATTTTTAAAGTCGACGGTACGCCCTTGGCCGTCAGTCATACGTCCATCATCCAAGACTTGCAATAGGACGTTAAACACATCGTGATGCGCCTTTTCCACTTCATCGAGCAAGATCACGCTATATGGTTTGCGACGCACAGCCTCAGTCAGATAACCGCCCTCTTCGTAACCGACATAACCCGGTGGTGCACCGATCAAACGTGCGACTGAATGCTTCTCCATAAACTCGCTCATATCGATACGAATTAAAGACTCTTCAGTATCAAACATAAAACTCGCTAAGGCTTTGCACAATTCGGTTTTACCGACGCCAGTTGGCCCTAAAAATAGGAATGAACCGTATGGACGATTCGGATCACCGAGTCCTGCGCGTGAACGTCGAATTGCATCTGATACCGCAGTAATCGCTTCATGTTGACCAACCACACGCTTGTGTAAAGCGTCTTCCATTTGCAAAAGTTTCTCGCGTTCGCCTTGCATCATGCGCGAGACAGGAATGCCCGTTGCACGCGACACTATTTCTGCAATCTCTTCCGCACCGACCTGAGTACGAAGCAATCTTGGCTTACCACCCGCTTCGGCATTTTTCGCCGCTTGTAAATCTGCGGATTTCAATTGCGCTTCAAGTTCGGGCATACGACCATATTGAAGTTCCGACATGGTTTGCCAATCACCCTTGCGCTTGGCATCTTCCATTTGCAGGCGAACTTTTTCTATCTCTTCCTTGATGTGCGTACTACCTTGAACCATCGCTTTTTCAGCCTTCCACACTTCTTCCAAATCGGCATACTCACGCGAGAGTTTTTCGATCTCATCTTCAATCAAGACCATGCGCTTTTTGGAACCCTCATCTTTCTCACGTTTGACAGCTTCTTTTTCGATTTTCAATTGAATCAAACGACGATCTAATTTATCCATCACTTCAGGCTTGGAATCAATTTCTATCTTAATCTTTGCTGCAGCTTCATCGATTAAATCAATGGCTTTATCTGGCAAGAAGCGGTCAGTAATATAGCGATGCGACAATTCCGCCGCAGCGACTATCGCCGGATCAGTGATATCGACGCCATGATGGACTTCATATTTTTCCTGCAAGCCACGCAAGATGGCAATCGTCGCTTCGACACTAGGCTCGTCGACAATGATTTTCTGGAAGCGACGTTCGAGTGCTGCATCTTTCTCGATGTACTTGCGATATTCGTCCAAGGTGGTGGCGCCAACACAATGCAATTCACCGCGTGCCAAAGCAGGTTTCAACATATTGCCGGCATCCATTGCACCTTCAGCCTTACCGGCACCGACCATGGTGTGCAATTCGTCGATGAAGACGATCGTTTGACCTTCATCCATCGCAATTTCTTTAAGTACGGCTTTTAAGCGCTCTTCAAATTCACCACGGAACTTTGCACCCGCCAGCAACGCTGCCATATCGAGTGAAAGGACGCGTTTTGATTTCAAACTATCTGGCACTTCGCCATTCACGATACGCTGTGCCAAGCCTTCAACAATCGCGGTTTTACCGACGCCAGGCTCGCCTATCAATACAGGGTTATTTTTGCTACGACGTTGCAAAATCTGAATCGCACGACGAAT
>CAUPNA010000043.1:0-27319 GCA_963512475.1 uncultured Undibacterium sp. | reverse complement strand
GCGCGGCGTGGACAGCCAGTGATTTCTGCAGGTGGTGGCGTGCAAAGGGTAAAAGAATGGCTAGCGTGGTTTCAATACTTATTGAAACCACGCTAGCCATTCTTTTCAGATAAAACGTTTAATGCAATTGTGGCGCTCGTTTAATAGTAGCGCCGTTAGCACTGACTACAGGATCTCCACGCATCTTAAACATGTGGACTACCTGAGTTAATGCATGAGCTTGCTCTTGCATCGCCGTCGCTGCAGCAGCGGCTTGTTCAACTAACGCAGCATTTTGCTGAGTGACATCATCCATTTCGTGGATTGCCGTATTCACTTGAGCGATACCGGTCGCTTGTTCATCTGAGGCTTTGGTGATTTCTTCCATGATTTGAGTGACGTTTTCTACGCTCTCCAAAATTTCTTTCATGGTGTCTCCGGCCTGATCGACTAATTGTGTTCCAAGTTTGACACTTTCCACTGAGTCACCAATCAGCATTTTGATCTCTTTAGCCGCACTTGCAGAGCGTTGTGCCAGACTACGCACTTCCGATGCAACTACCGCAAAACCACGGCCTTGCTCACCAGCACGCGCAGCTTCTACTGCAGCATTCAATGCCAAAATATTGGTTTGGAATGCGATGCCATCGATCACGGAAATGATGTCAACGATCTTCTGTGAGGACGCATTGATTACACTCATGGTATCGATCACTTGATTCACGACGGCACCGCCTTTGACTGCTACGCTAGAGGCGGACGCTGCCATTTGGTTGGCGTTGCGTGCATGAGAAGAATTTAAGTTCACTGCATCGGTTAAAGTGAGCATGGAAGCCGCAGTTTCTTCTAAAGCGCTGGCCTGACTTTCGGTGCGTGAAGATAAATCCATATTGCCGCTGGCGATTTCGGTCGATGAGGTCACAATCGATTCCGTACCCTTACGTACTTCACGAATAATATCGCGCAGGCTATTGCGCATACTGAATATAGAGTACAGCAGGCTAGTTTGATTTTTAGCGTCGAGTTCAATATGTACGGTCAAATCGCCTGCTGCAATCGCGCTGGTAATATCCATCGCATATTGTGGTTCGCAGCCCAATTGTTTGGTGAGACCACGGGCGATAATGAAGCCTAGTGCGAACAGCAATAGGGAAATGATAGCGACAATAATCAGAATTTGTATCGTGCGTTGATAAATGATGGCATCGATAGAATCTAAATAGACGCCAGAGGAAATGATCCAAGACCACTGCGCGTTGAGTTTGACGTAAGCGAGCTTTTCGGCGGGTACCGTGCTACTTGGTTTTGGCCACATGAATGAGACAAAACCTGCGCCCTTGCTTTTTGCAATATCGCGCATCTCAATGTACAGGGCTTTACCTTTACTGTCTTTTTTGTCCGAAAGATCCTGTCCTTCCATCGCTGGCAAAATCGGATGCATTAACATCTTTGGCTGAGTGTCGTTAATCCACATATAGCCATTTTCACCAAAGCGTATGGCTTTCACCGCAGCCAATGCCGCTTGCTTGGCATCAGCTTCACTCATTTTGGATTCGGTGACTTGCTTTTGGTAATGCTCAACTAGTGAGCTTGCTACTTCAACGGTGTGTTGAATGCCGAGCTGATGTTCTTTTAGGATCAAGTTTTTTTCTGTGACGACAAAAAACACGCTGATGGCGACGATGCCGAGCAGCGAGCTGAGCACCAATGCCCCCAATCGTTTGCTGACATTGATTCGATGAATGAGGCCTAGGCCGATCATATTGCTCTCCTGAAATTGGTCATAAAGAAGACTGCAAAAAATGCCTCAAACGAAGCGCCAAGTAGGATATTTGGTGCTAGTTGGGACGGTGGGCAGTCTTATTGGATTAGAACTGGGAGCTTGTTGGAGTTGTAATTCTGTACGCATTTAGTTCGAAGATCCTGCGGGCAAAATGCTACCACGCGCATGACGCTTTACTAAAAGCTTTTCGATATAAAACATTGTTACATAGCAACAATTTTGCAGAAACGTTTAAAACTTGCCAGATCAAACATGATTCTGGCAAGAAGTATTAGATTTTCAAATATGATGTCAACAGACCCTATGGCTTGCTTCGTTTGTTTCGAGTGTTAGTACCTACGCCAACCGCAGTGAAAATCGCTAACAGTTGGAACAAACCTATGCAGGCAAAAACCCAACTTGGATGATGTGCATCCATAATCGCACCGAATAGTGCTGGCGAGACGGCTAGACCGATGTCCAGGCCAGAGTAGACGACGCCATACACGCGACCAGTTGCATTCTTGGGTGAGGCAGCGCGGATTAAGAGATCGCGCGATGGACCTGCAATCCCAGCGCCTAGACCCACCGCGCCCATCAACACCACAGCCATACCGCCTGAGACCCAACCCGTGGACAGCAGCACCGCAATAATTGCAGAGAAAGAAAACGCCACCGCAATCGTGCGATCGTGATCGGTGGTCTTGGCAGCGATAAAGCCACCCCAAATCATCCCCGCTGCCGAGGTCAGCATGTAGGCAGTGTAGCCAGCGGTTGCCCACGCTAAAGACATGCCGTAAACGTCGCGCAAAGCAGTTGCAGAAAAACTTTGTATGCCACCTATCCCCATAGAAATCATGAAGAAGAATAAGAAGCACATCCACACCGCGGGCAAACGCAGAAAATGAAACAGACTGTTTTCGTCGCTATTTAACTCCGTGTTTTTCTTTGTTGCAATGCTTACCTCCGGTTTAGGATCGGAGTGTAAGAGGTGGCGATAGCTAAATAGTATGATCAATACAATCAGTGGTAATACCGCAGCTGCCATTAATGCGATCCGCCAGTTATAGATGTTGGCCAGTGTTACCAAGAACACGGGTGCTGCCGCCCAGCCTAGATTGCCACTGATGCCATGCACAGAAAAAGCGTGACTTAAACGTTGCGTACTGACGCATTTATTTAGAATGGTGTAGTCGGCAGGGTGAAATACACTATTGCCCAGACCGGCCAACATAGAACCTAACATGAGCATCGTGTAGTTAGGTGCAAGCGCCAGCACGACTGCCGATAAAGCTAGGCAGCTGACGCCAAAAAATAGAACAGCGCGGGCGCCAATTTTATCAACGATGAATCCAGATAAAGCTTGACCGATACCAGACACCACAAAAAATGCGCTCATCAGCAGACCAAGTTCTGCATAAGACAAACCAAATGCCTCCTTTAGCCAGGGAAAAAGCGGTGCCAAAATCATATGGAAAAAATGTGAAATACCATGCGCCAAACCAACTAAGCCGATCACCATCGCATCTTGCTTCATGCTGTTCGGTATTTGTGTATGGTCGTGGTTGGCGGTGATGCTGGTCATAATTGAGTGCTTTCTATGAGAACTATTGCGGTGGCGTAAGCTTGCTTTGCCCGACACATTCCTGATGTCAGGGCTAATGCATTTAGCTGTAACGCCTAATTTGAATGAGTGTAAGCAAAAACATCTCGTCTGTTTTAAGATAAACAGTCATAATTTATTCCAATTGCGCCAATTCTCTGCTTTGTCACCGCTTAGCTGACATAGTTTGTAGCTAATACAGTAAGTAATTTTTCAAAAGCGATCATAAAACATGTTGCAAGTACCAATTACTCATACCGGTTCACCGCCCGTCAGCCTATCCCCGACGCCTGCACGTCCGGTACGTGTGGTGGCACGTGACCTTGGCGCCGATGAACTACTCAGCGCACATCAGCACGACTGGGGACAGGTGACTTATGCGATAGATGGTGCGGTACAAGTGAATGCTAATCATCAAACTTGGTTCGTCCCACCACAGCGAGCGATCTGGATACCTGTCCACGTTGTTCATGAAGTGAGAACCCTAGAGCGCGCGAAGTTAAGAGCTATTCACATCGAGAGATCGGTGGTGCCTATCGCGGGTGAAGAATGCGTGGTGTTGGAGGTGTCAGGCTTGATGCGCGAATTAGTGCGCTCTTTGACCGAGTTGGAGCTTTCACAAGACTATCAAAACGGCGATGTACTTCATGCCCAGCGTGAAGCACATCTGGCCGCATGTCTTTTGGATGAATTGGCTCACGCCGCGCCTTTACCTTTGAATGTGCCTATGCCACGCGACAATCGCTTACGTAACTTGTGCGAAATCTTAATTACAGAGCCAGCTTCTAAACTCAGTCTCTACGATCTCTCAAAACAAGTCGGTGCGTCGGAACGCACTTTAGCCCGATTATTCCAAAGTGAAATGCAAATGAGTTTTGGGCTGTGGCGTCAGCAAATGCGTCTGGCACGCGCCGCGCCTTTGATTGCAAGTGGTAAACCCTTGTCTGTGGTGGCGGCAGAACTAGGTTACGCGAGTCAGTCTGCCTTCTCTGCGATGTTTAAAAAAACCTTCGGACAATCGCCTTCACAATTCTTTAAGACCTCCCAACATAGTTTCGATTAGCTACACTGATCCGAGTTTGAGTTTGAGCGTGTTTAGTCTGTGATTAAGAGGGATGCTCCTCCAGATATTTCCTGAGTGCGACTTTGAGAGGCTCAATAAATTCGCACATCTCAGCAAACAAAATTGGGGTGTCGTCGAAGTCGCTTTGTTTTCCTTTCAGTTCCAGCGCCTTCGCCAATGCTTCGATCGGTTTGGCATTAAAGTTACCTACTAGTCCTTTGAAAGTATGAGCACTTCGGTAAAGTAACTCGGCATCCTTATCGTGGATAGCCGATTGAATTTCCTCGACTTGTTTATCGCAGTCCTCTAAAAACATCGGTGTGATAATTTGTATGATTTCTTCATCACCACCTAGCATTGCTTTGCTAAAGTCGAAAGCATCCGTGTTTACATTTATACCCGCATCCAATGGATTCTCTGCCGTTGACACTGTTTGCTGATCTGCTTGAATCGTGATTGTTTTGTGTGATGCAATTAGCGTGATCAGTTCTTTTAAACTTTCTGATTTGATCGGCTTTGATAAATAGTGATCCATACCAGCAGCAAGACAACGTTCTCGGTCTCCTTGCATCGCGTTTGCGGTCATCGCGATAATCGGGATGCGCTGGTCTATTGATTCTAGGGTCCGGATTATTTGCGTTGCCTCTATCCCGCCCATCTCCGGCATTTGCATATCCATGAGTATGAGGTCGTAGGGGGTAGTAGTCGCATTTGCGGCAAATTTTTCAATTGCAATTCGCCCATTTTCTGCGATGTCTGGGACATGTCCCCATTTTTTGAGAAGATTGATGGCAAGTTTCTGATTGATTGCATTGTCCTCGGCGACCAAAACGCGCAAGTGCTGCTGCCCATTGTTCGTGTCGTTGGCAACTAAATCAATATAATGAATAGCACCCGTAGCGACCCCTTGGAATACGGCATCAATGGCAATCTGTAATTCCTGTTGGCTGATGGGTTTGCGGATGTAACCGGCAATGCCTATAGACTCACAACGTTCGGCATCACCTTGCGATGCTGCCGACGAAAGCATCAGCATTTTTGCGCTACCAGAAAGTTGTCGTTCGATGATTTGTGCTGCAAGCGTAAAACCGTCCACGTCAGGCATGCAGGCATCGAGTAGGATTAAACTAAATTGACGTTGTGTGACGGTAGACTGCTGAAGAATATGTAGTGCTTCTTTGGCGCCATTCGCCACTTCGACGTTCATTTGCCAGTTCAGTAAAGTATCGCGAATATAGCGTTGATTAATGGCATTATCATCGACCACTAAGGCACTTAATCCTTGCAAATGCATGGCTTGTAAAGGACTCCTGCTAGCGGCACTCACGCCAAAGTCGGCTGAGAAATAGAAGCAACTGCCTTGATCGACTTTACTTTGCACTTGCAATTGGCCATTCATCGCTTGCACCAATCTGGATGAGATAGATAAGCCCAATCCGGTACCGCCGTATTTGCGCGTGGTTGACGCATCAGCCTGACTAAATGGTTGAAAGATTTGCGCGAGCTTGAGCTGCTCTATACCGATACCCTGATCAGCCACTGAGAAATGGATGCGCGCGGTGTCATCAAGCAGTTCAACCAAGTTGATGTCGATTGTGATCGTGCCTTGTTCGCTGAACTTAATTGCATTAACCAGTAGGTTGCTTAAAATTTGGCGAAGTTTTCCGGGATCGCCAATTAAGATTTCAGGTAACTCAGGATCAATCTGATAGACCAGTTCTATATTCTTTTTATCTGCCCGAATTGCTGAAGCCTTGAGCATTGTGGCGATCAGTTCGCGGATAGGAAATTCAATTTTTTCCAGCATGAGTTTGCCGGACTCAATTTTTGAAAAATCCAAAATGTCATTGATAATGGCAAGTAAAGAATCCGAGGATACTTTGACTAATTCCAAGTATTCACGTTGCTGCTGTGTGAGCTCGGTATCTAAGGCTAACTCAGTCATGCCTATGATGCCATTCATTGGGGTTCGAATCTCATGGCTCATTGTGGCTAGGAATTCGCTCTTAGCTTTGCTCGCATCTTCTGCACCCACTTTGGCACTGATTAAGGCTGCTTCGAATTCTTTCCTGCTTGTGATGTCACGACAGGAACCATAGATGCTGCCATCAGGTAATAGCGCAGCATTCATTTCGACTGGCACCGATCCGCCCTCTTTTTTGAGCAAGCGTATCTCTTGACGGATGAATTTTTCGGACTGTAGCTTAACGGTGAATGTTTGCTTGGAAATGGCGCGGTATTGTTCCGGCAGTAATGCGTAAATGCTGGTTCCAATTAATTCTTCGCGAGTAAATTTCAGCAGATTCAGTGCCAGATCATTGACGTAGATCCAACGTTCGTTTTTGTCAGCGACGAACACCGCGTCAGCCGCATTGTCCAAGATCATGCGTTGTTTATTCTCGCTGTCGCGCAGCGCTTGGTCGGCGGCAAGTCGAGTGCTTATATCTTGAAACGCCGCGACTGATCCGACAATTTCGCCACTATCAACTATAGGCGAGGCGACAATGGAAATGGGAATCAAATTGCCTGAACGATGTTGGAAATATTCTTGGTCCGAGCGAAAAACTTGGCCTGAACTCACCGCACCGTTGATGGGGCAAGCTGTGTGTGACAAATGTTGGCGGTCTGGTGTTTGTGAGTGAATAACGTCATGCAGATTCTTACCTTGCAGTTCACTCAATGACCAGCCCAGAATTTTTTCGGCTTCTGGATTTAAGAATGAACAGTTTCCTGCCGCATCTAAGGTGTACACACCTTCACCCAAGGTATTCATGATATTTTGCAAAAGTTGCTTACTGGCCTCGATGGCTTCTTTCAACAAACGTTCTTGCGTAATATCAGTTCTGATAGAGATGTATTGATACGGTTTTTTATCTAAGTCGAGGAAAGGGACTATCGTTGCGTTCGTCCAATACATGCTGCCATCTTTGGCGCGATTGCGTATATCGCCATGCCAGACTTTACCTTGACTGATCGTGCCCCACATCGCTGAAAAAAAATCTTGAGAATGCAGTTTGGAATTGACGATACGGTGATTGCGGCCTAGTAGTTCTTCACGCGTGTATTGGCTTATTTCGCAGAATTTATCATTCGTGTAAATCAAATTGCCGGCGGCATCTGTGATGCTGACAATAGCATGTTGATCGAGAGCAAATTGCTGATTCTCAATGGCCGCTAACGCTGCTTGTAATTCATCGCGGGTATTGAGTATTTCACTTACCAAGCCTGCTAACAGTGTGCTGATATTTTCCAGACTGTCTTCATCAGCCAGACGTTTCCCTAACTGGGCTAAGACTTCATTCGTTGTTCTACGCAGGGTTTGCATGACCTGCTGACGTAATTCCGCTTCATGTCGCAAGTTTTGATTGGCCGACATTAATTCATCGGAACTTAGCTCTAGGCTGCGTTTTCCTAAAGCTAAGTCGCGGTCAGCTTGCTGATATGCTTCATCTGCTTGGGCGAAAAAATGTCGTATACCTTTTAATGCGGTTCGTGCTGTATCGCTTAAGCCACTTGCTTCGGTAAGGTTTTCAAATTCTGCGAGCACTTCAGATAGCTGCTCTTCACTTTGAATGCCGAGTAAGCGTTTGTATTGCCTTAACGATAGTTTGTGCGGCATTAAACACGCTCTGCTAAATACGTGATGGTCATCGTTTGGTTATGCAGACTACAAGCCTTGAGTTGATAGCCCGGACAAATTTCGCCATTCGAGTAGAAACCACATACCACGGTGTGCTCTCCCAAAATATCTTGTACCGCTTCAACTTCCTCATCGACGCGGCCGCCCATGACTAATTTACGCCCCACACAACTCACCAGTAGACCTAAGGCTTGACCATCTGTTTGCGTTACGCTGTCGACCGTCGCATTGGCAGCGATTTCAGCGCCATCCACCAAATCATTGGTATGTGCGTGCATCAATCTTAAATACCCCTCAGGATTGATCACACCCGCCAATATCAGACTACCGTCATCCTCATTGATTCCCAATATGGTACGTATTTGTCCCAAGGACTCACGTGCATCGCTTAGCATTTCAAAGGGGAATAAAAGGCCTGAGCCTGGTAAGTCTTTGGCATATTCACCCAAGTATCTTTTGTACACCGCCAATGCAGGTTCACCATCAAGTTCGTACAAAATATTATCGACACAGCGGGTCACTTTGCGGGTCGGTCCAAACGGTTTCCAGCCACCAAAGCTGCCGTGTGAGAAAACTAATTTTTCACCAGAAAAGCTGATGCCAACAATACTTGAAGTTGAGACGCCCGCATTCGAGAGTGTGTAAGTTTTATTAAATGCACCGTCGTCCCCCGCCAGCCCACCCGTAATCGGTAAAGTTTTACCTAAGCGATCGACCATACCTTCGATCATTGCGCTACCGTTAATATCGACGCCCTGACCGAAAACAATGACGGCTTGTGGATCGCCGTTTTGTAATTGCTCTGCAAGTAATTTGCCAGCATTGAATGAATTTTCCATTCCCTCAATGGCAGCGGTCGCTACTTTAAATGTGGTCGAATTGAAACGAATTGCACTAACGACGGTCGTGTGGCTCAGTACGCCTGAACCGACGATCTCGCCAGCGGTACTACAGCCAACACGCTGTGCATCGGGGAAGTATTTTTCCAGTGATGCCGCCAAGATGGGATTAGCAAAGTGCTCGGTATAACCAAATACCAGGACCAATTGAGGATTAAAACTGGCTAAATCTGCTAGCTTATCGATATCTGCGTTGAGATCTTTGAGTACCAACTGAACTATTTCCATATTGTCCCTCTTTCGGTTTGAATTGGATGGATGGCAGGTAAAAAATTGCAAGCTGGGTTCAATACGAACCGAATGATTTCGTGTCTTCTGTTGCCTCTTGGTAGCGCTCTTTAATAGCCATGACTTTAGAGAAATCAACTAAAAAGGCATTGATGCATTGTGGATCGAAGTGTTGCCCACTGCCTTCTTTCAAAAAATCGACAGCACGGTCGATACTCCAAGCCGGTTTATAGGGACGTTCCGAAGTCAGAGCATCAAACACATCCGCTACTGCCACGATACGCGCGACTAAGGGAATATCATCGCCAGACAAACCTTGAGGATAGCCGCTACCGTCGAATTTCTCATGATGAGACAGTGCTATTTGTGCACCCATTTGTAAGGTCTCTGATGCGCTGCCATCGAGAATTTGAAAACCAAGACGGGCATGAGTTTTCATGATGGAAAACTCGTCAACGCTCAATTTACCTGGCTTTAGTAAAATATGATCAGGGATACCCACTTTCCCGATGTCGTGCATGGGAGCAGCTTCCAAAATCATTTGTTGCATCGCATTG
This sequence comes from uncultured Undibacterium sp., assembly GCA_963512475.1. Taxonomy (GTDB): domain Bacteria; phylum Pseudomonadota; class Gammaproteobacteria; order Burkholderiales; family Burkholderiaceae_D; genus Undibacterium. Next base: position 17,588 of record CAUPNA010000043.1, on the reverse strand, counting down.
GCTAAGCCGAGATGTTCTGCTATCAGGCGAGAATAATTCGCCATTCTTACGATGTGGGCACCGGTTTCTGGGTCACGTGAATCAGCGGCTTTGCACAGACGCAAAATGGTTTCTTGTTCTCGCTCGCGAATTTCTAACGTGGCTTTCTGAACTTCCGCATCTAGCCAGCTGGCACGGTTTTCCAAATAGCGCTGGTTGCGTCGCAAAGCCAACATATTCTTGGTTCGCGCTAGGAATTCAATTTTATCAACGGGTTTGATCAGGAAGTCATTGGCCCCGACTTCCAAGGCTTCGTAGCGTAAGGCTACCTCGTCATTTGCGGTAATCATTAAAACCGGAATATCGCGGCAATGCGGGAATAGGCGGAAGCGACGAATAAATTCTATGCCATTCATCACTGGCATCATGTAATCGACCAAGACTAGATCAGGGGTTTGATCTTGGCACCAATCAAGTGCTAAGTGGGGGTCGAGAAAACTGAGCGAAGAGCAGTGCTCAATTTTTTCCAGTAAGCGGCAAAGAAGTAGCACATTAATCTGTGCGTCGTCGATGACCAAGACTTTCATTTCCATTGAACTGCTCCGGTAACCATACTATAAATTGAAACAGTATCGCTTTACCCAGATTTTTCATTAGGATTTGTGATGATGGCGGTTGTCTTTTTTTGACGCCGAAGAGCCGCAAAAAAAGACCAAAAAATGCGCCGTCAGAACACAATTAGCACCGCAGGTGCGCCTAATGGAAAATTTGGGTTTCACTACGAAGAACTCAAACCTTGCCAACTACTGAAAATGATAGCCTAAATAGACCTTACTTATGGATGATGAACGAAAAAATTAAGAATGTTTTTCAAATTGTGTCTTTTTCTGATTGCCAGAAAAGCTAAATCACAAAATACGCCTCATCGGCTGGTATTTGAGTGATTACTATTTAAATGCTGTTTTTTGTCTTTGATGTGCGCATGCATGCTGATGGCTACGCACACTGCGCCGAGCATAATCATAGTGCTGTGTGAACTCGTATGCGCTTTGACTAAGATCAGATTTGCTATACCTACACACATCAGTACGACAGCCCAAGCTAAAAAACTAAAGCGGCGCAAAACAAATACAGAGGCGGGCTGAGCATACCAAAGCAAACCAAGACTAATCACTGGTAAAATCAATAAGACGTTGGTGCCAAACTGACTTGCTTTCAGCGGATCTGCCATGAGTGCTAAAAAGAGCGGTGAACAAGCCAAGCCTGTCATCATAGACAACATCAAGGAAATGATACTCAAGAATAGTTTTTCGCGCAGCATAATAGTGTAAGTTAAAAAGCAATAAGCCTCAAAAGTAGGCAAGCGCAGCATCGTAGCAAAAAATGACGGATTCGAGGAAATTTCTTCTATCTCCGCTGGTTTGCAATATCGCTTTCAGTTTGCTAGCGAAGCAACTTCAATAGTTAAGTGCACGCTTGCGTTGCTCTATTATATCAAATAGATACAACTGCACTCCTGAGGCCACGTATGATTTTTAGCAAAAAAATCCCTAAAAAATATCGTTTTTTCCATGGGAAAACAGATGGTGAAAAAGAGCTTGAGTTGCGCTCGGCACCACATCTACGCCAGTAAGGTTTGATTCATTCGTCATGCAAGCCTGCTTCACGCTCAAGCTCTTTTTCTCGTTGGCGTTTGCGACGTTTTGAGCGCAGTATGGCTGCCGTGCCTGCCCGGTACGGATCCACGTGAAAGGGAAAGCGTTGCTGCGCCATAAAACCTTCGGGCATGTAATCACCATACACGCCATAGTGTTCGGGAAAGCCTTTCTGTCCTTTAATCGCAGTACCAAACAGATGATCGAGGAAAGAAAAATGCGCAGCGTAATTCTTGTCAATGGCGATGTTGTCAGACGAATGGTGCCAATGATGGAAGTCCGGTGTCACGATCAGGTATTTTAAAGGCCCCCAATTGATGTGTACGTTCGCATGGTTAAACACGGCCTGAAATCCAACCACGATGATGTAAATATCCATCACCGATTTTTCAAAACCAAGTACATATAAGCTACCTAAGACCAGGACACGGGTCGCGATTAATTCCAGCATATGCATACGCGAGCCAGCCAGCCAATCCATGGTTTTGGTGCTGTGATGTACGGCATGGAAACGCCATAGAAATGGTACCTCGTGATAAGCACGATGCGTCCAGTATTGCGCGAGATCGGCGACTAGAATACAGAGCAAAAGTTGCGGTAAGAAAGGAATAGCTTGCACCAGCTCTTGCGCAGCAGGAATGGCGATCCAGCCAAAAATTTTGTGAATCAAAAAATTGACGGTCAATAGAGCCAAACCAATAATGAAATGATTCACCGCAAAATGTACCAAATCAGTTTGCCATTCTTTTCTGAAAATAGGCTGTCCGCGATACAGCGGCAATAGCTTTTCCAGACCGACGAAGATTAAAGTCGAGCCTAACAAATCTAAAATGAACCAGTCAAGACCGATGTAAGGCGTGTGATCGGGAAAGTCCGCAACGGGCACGTGTGAACCACCGAGCGCCAGACATGCCAGCACTAATAGGCCTGCAACACCATTAATGCTGCGTGCGCGTTTGAGGATGAGATTCAGCAGGCTAATCGAGCCCGACAGCACCAATGCCCCAAACATTAAATGTCGAATCAAATCAGGTGAATATTTTTGCCGTAGTTCGGGTGTCGTTAAATACTGAGGGAAGTGAAAAGCTAGCACGCCTAAGAAACACAAAATAGCAAGGCTCAAAGCCCAGACGCCGCTGACGATACCATAACCTTTTTTTAGTTCGCCATCTGCTGCCATTAACTTGGCAGTATCTTTGGCTGCGCTGGTGATTACTTTGACTGGGCTGACTATTTTTTCTGTGGTGTGTTTTTTCTGCATAATTTCCTCGCGATGCTTTTTGTAAGACGTTTTATGTAAATCGCTTCTGATTGCGCAGCACAGTATAAGTGTTTAAAACATAAAGTAACAAAACTATAAATAAAAAATTAGCTTCGCAAATTAATCATGTTTGAATCCATCATCAAATCATATTCAAGGAAATGCATCTTATGTTGACCTTTGCTTGTCGGTGGACGCATAGCGTTAATAATTGTATGCACCAAGACCTACTAACTTACTTACTCGCCTTCGTTGTAGCGCATAAAAGATGATTTTACTTGTGTCAATAGTTGTCGTGTAAGTGGTGCGTTGAATCGAGGCGAGCGAGGATTCATGAAGCCGTGATGGGTATCTTCGATGATGCTGAATTCAATATTGCTACCCATTATTTTGCTTGCTAATGTCGCAGGCTGGAAGGCGGATTCGTGTTCCGCGAAAATAAGTGAAGTTTTGCAACGTGGAGTGAGAGACACATGGTCTCTTATCCGGGAACCATAAAACAATTGAGCGTAACTAGAAGGGTGACAATTTTTACTGGCAGTGTGTTGCCATAGACTACTTGCGCCGACGCTAAATCCTATTAGTAAGGCAGGCTGTTGCCCTGCCGTTTCTGCAATTTTTTGTTGGTAGGTCACAAGTCCATTTGTAGCATGGAAAGCAGAGAGCGCTTCTTGCTCGGTCTCGTAAGGACAGCCGTCAGTCTCCCAAGGCGACAGGAATTTAATCTCATCGCCAAAATTTTGAAATAAGGCTTGGAGGTCATTGTTAATGCCGTGTATGTCAGTGGCGACTATGATTTGCATTTTTATTTGGTCTAGGAACGGCGCAGTGATTGAACTATGGGAATAACTTGCTCGGCATTCACTTTGTTCAAGAGCTGATTTTTCTCTCATCGAGAGTGAGTCCTCTTGAAGATTATATTGAACTTACTGTTCATTATATTTCTTCAAAATTTTAAGAAAACTTTTGTCTTTCCTCATGTCTTCTAAAGCGCTATTCCATTGAGCAACGATGGCCGCATCGGTGTCTTTTGAAACAGCGATGTATAAAGAGCTTTTAAATAGATCGTAAGCTAGTTTGACATCCGTTGCCTGGTAGCCTGCTAACTTTGCTGTGATGGCGACGCCTTTTTTTGCGTCGGCGTAGGCGGCGATGCGGCCTATCATTAATTTTTTAAAGCTAGAGGCGACCGAGCTGGCTTGATCGAGATTGGTGAAGCCTAATTTACGCAGAGTTTGGTCGCGGATGTCGTCGCGATATACGCCAATCAGGCCGATTTTTTTTGCATCTTCAAGCTTATTAACCTGAATGGATGAATCCGCTTTGACATACAGACCATACTCAATAAACAGGATGGGGCCTATCCATTGATAGAGATGCTCTCGGTCTGGCGTGCGAGCCATCGTGAACAAAAAACTATTGGGCTCTTTGTTTAGTTTGTCGATCCCGCGTGACCACGGTACGACCTGGATACGATCTTTATTTCCGATACGTCTTTGGATTTCTTGTACGACTTCAACCGTCAGGCCAGTTAGTTTTTTATTTTCGTCATAAAACTGCAGTGGTTTATCGTCTTCGCAATACAGCGACAATTTGGGGGTGGCAGGACTCTGTGCATACGCGTTCGCATTCGAACTCAGTAAGCTGGCCGTTATCAGGAGATTTTTTAGCAGGGCCATCATTTAGCTTTACCCAGTTTTTTTGATCGATAAACCACTAAGAGTCATAGCGATACAGAATTAGTTAAGTATTCTTTATTGCTATTCTGTGTGCTTGGGGGGATTAACTATAGCCAAATTTTTTCTGACAAGCAAACTTTCCGCTTTTAATAAACGTCCCGTCGATAACGTCCTTCTTCACGCATGCGTTCTAAATCGTCATCCCCCAAGATATCCCGCAGTGCTGCATCGACACCGCCTGCCATACCTTCTAGGCTACCGCAGACGTAAATGGCTGCGCCTTGTGCTATCCATGTTTTTAATTCGATGGCTCGTTCGCGGAGTTTGTCTTGGACGTAAATGCGTTGTGTTTGATCACGCGAGAATGCCAAGTCAAGTTTGCTTAAAGTGCCATCGGCTTGCCATTGTTCGATTTCTGTTTCGCAGAAAAAGTCCTTGCTGCGATTGCGTTCGCCGAAGAATAGCCAATTTTGGTTGGCGCCTTGCTGCGCGCGATGTTTGAGGTGGGCGCGCAAACCAGCGATGCCAGTGCCGTTGCCGATTAGGATGAGTGGGCAATGTTTGACCGGAGGGTGGAAGCTGCGATTGCTGCGCAGGCGCAGGGCTATCGTGCTGCCGATATCGGCGTATTGGGTGAGCCAACCTGAGCCTAGCCCTAAGCTACCGTCAGCTTGTTGCATCTGGCGTACGATGAGTTCTACTGCGCCGTCTTGCGGAATGGAGGCAATCGAATATTCTCGGTGCGGTAAGGTCTGCTCACTGCCTGGACGACGGGGCAAAATTTCCGCTATGTCGCCAGCTTGCCAACTGCTAGCGTTAATGTTGGTGTTTGGCTTTATGCGTAATTGATAGACGGGGTTGCCCTGACTGTCTGGATTGAGTAGACGGCGTTCGCTCAATGTCCAATTTTCATACTCGGCTTGATGCCAATCAGCGAGGTCGGTATGACCGCTGAGTACGCCCAGATGGTGTTGCCAATGCCGCAGTGCGCCGTCGTCGCCGTTATCCACTTCTACCGTGTCGAACAGGGTTTGCGCGCCTTGTTGATGTAGCCAATGATCGAGTTGATGTCCGAAGGCGCAATAAGCTTGGTAGTTGCGATCACCCAGCGCGAGCACGGCGTAACGTAGTTGTGCGAGTTTGAAATTTTGACTCATCGCCCTGCGGGTAAATTGGGCAGCACTGTCGGGTGCATCGCCTTCGCCAGTGGTGCTGACTAAGAACAAAATTTTATGTGCCTGCTGTAATGCTTCTGCATTGAGTTGACTGATGTTGCATAGCTGCGTTTGCATGCCGCCTTGTTGCAGACTTTGTTGAGTTTGCGTCGCAAGTTGTTCTGCATAGCCAGTTTGGCTGGCATAGACAATGAGAACTTGTTCTTGGTTAATATGGTGTAAGTCTATATCGGTCTGATGATGGGATTGATGGCTGAGTTGGTGTCTGACTTGTATCCAATAATAGAAAATGGCGTAGGCGACGAGTAAGCTGATTACTGTGCTTAGACGTGCGGTGTTGATGCTCAGGTGTTGATCTATTGGTGCGAATAGGCATACTGCGCTGATGCTTAGGGCTATCAGTAGTAGTGTGTTTATTATTGGTTGTTTTTTTTGTGACTGCATTTTTTGAAGTTTTAGCTAATTTTTTTGTTCGGGCTTAATATTGCTGGTGCTGGTCGGGAGTGGCCCGACAGCCAGTTACCTTTTTTGCTTCGCCAAAAAAGGTAACCCAAAAAAGGCGACGCAGGCGCCATCGCCCTCCGGGTTCCCATTTGTGCACGGCAAAAAATGGGAAAGCTTCGAAACTCGCTTCGCTCAAACAACGAAGCTTTCTTTATCCATTTTCTGTCGCGCACAAATGGCGCTGTCACATGCGATAAAGGCGGTTGCTCGACTAGTTCTCGGTGACTAAATTTCAGCGTCGGCACTTTTTCATCCATCTAAATCTTCATCCATCATCGCCAGAAACGCAGGACTCATATGCCGGCTGTAGCCATTGTCTTCTCGTACGATAAAACGGGCTGCTGCGTTTAGTTGTTTTGCATATTGCATGCCTGCTTCCAATCCCATAACGGTCATCGCTGTGGCAAGTGCGTCGGCGATCATGCATTCTGGGTGGAGCACGGTGACGGAGGCGACGCCGTGTTGTACTGGGTAGCCTGTGCGTGGATCTATGCTGTGTGAATAGCGTTGACCTGCTACTTCAAAGTATCTTCTGTAGTCGCCCGAAGTGGCAATGGCGATGCCGTGAAGTGCTGCTACGCAGGCTGGATTGCGGGATTCTGGTAGTTCTTCCAACGCTACCCACCACGGCTGACCGTCGGGTTTGCAGCCTAAGCCGCGTAGCTCTCCGCCTACTTCAACTAGGTAACTTTGTATTCCTGAAGCTTGTAAATAGCGGGCTACCTGATCTACGCCAAAACCTTTGGCGGTTGAGCATAAATCGAGGTGAATATTGCCATGCTGTAGGGCACTATGATGGTCTGGGTTGAGCTTAACTTGTTGCCATTGCGTGAGCTGTAATGCTTGTTGGATGCTTGCAGCATCCGGTGCTGTCGTCACTTTGCCTTGTGGCCCGAAGCCCCATAGAGTGGCGAGGTGTCCTATGGCGGGGTTGTAGGCACCCTGGGTTTGTTCCGCGACGAATACACTATGTTGTAGCACTTTGAAGAAATCTTCTGGCAACACCTGCCAGGTATTCGCTGGCGCATTGTTAAATCGACTGATGTCAGAATTTATTTCCCAAGGACTCATCTGCGCGACGACTCGATCTAGTTGCGCTTGTATGCCTGCTTGTAATTCTTCGTTACCAGATTTGGTATCGGCGTAACATTGCACCTGCCAATGCGTTCCCATCGTGAAACCGCGCAGATCAAGATATCGCATGCCGACATTTGGCCTACTTGGTTGACTCATGTTGAGTGGTATGAGTACTTGTCGTTGCTCAGGAATAGGTGAAGTAAGGGTAGACACAGAATTTGTGGATAAACGATATCGGAGCAGTGGAAGGTCGTAAAAGAGCTTGCAAAAGAATCCTGCGCGCCGATAAAAAAAGTGGGGTGGCGCGCAGTGACTCGGGGAAAAATTATTGTGGCATGACTTCTAAAGTTGCAACGTAGCTGGCGCGACGATCTTTTATGCCCGGTACGGTTGATTTATTGTCGCTCAAGCTTGCTTGTATCCAATATAAGCCGGCGCTTTGCCAATTGATGCTGACTTTGCCTTCGCTGTCAGTGGTCAGAATTTGCTCATCGAGTTTTTGACGATAGCGTATGCCACCAGCAATGACCGTTACCTTAGCGCCTGCTGCTGGTTTGCCATCGATTAAAAATTTGAAGTGGGCTGCTTCACCCGTCACCAAATCATTGGGATGCGTGATCGGGCTTAATTCCAAACCTTTGCCAGTTGATTTTAATGCGCTGGGTTTGCCGTTAGTCACAAAAGTTTCAACGCGTCCTTGATTGTGGCTTACTTGCAATTCTTCGGCATTGGCCGGCACTTCTTTGGCAAAGGCTTCTGCCGTTCCGCGCCAGCGCTTTGTTGCACCGTTTTCTTTGTAGCTGGCATTAATACCATCATTGACTACCGCAATACGGTAAGTACCTACCATTTCTGCACGAAGATCAAAGCTACTACGTAGTTTCCCTGTACTTTGATTTTCGGTTTTGACGATGGAACCGTCTGCTGCGGTGATGACTAAGTTCGTTAAGTTCATCGCGACGTGATCGAAGAAAAACACATCAGTAGCAGCCGCTGCATCAAAGCTGATCCACGGCGCTTTGCCATTGACTACGGTGGAGGTGGGAACGATAAATTGGCGATGCGCGAGTGCGTCTAGTGGCGCCAGTAAAGGCATGCAAGCGGCGAGGGCGAGGCAAATACGTTTGCTGGCTTGTGTAGAGAAGAAGTTCATCTTGATATCCTCAGATATTAATTTGTTGATTAAGGAAAACGCTTGGAATGGCAAGTGCAAAAATTAAGGTTTCACTTGCACAGAAATCGCGCCCAATTCGTGGCTACCTTGTACGACGACAGCTTTGCCATCTTTGCCGCCCCATACGAAAGGTACTTTGACGACTTCACGGCCACCACCTTCACGTGCTGCTTCAACTAATAAATTGTATTCGCCAGCGGGTAATTTACCGAGAGCAGTTTTATCGCTGGAAAAGCTTAAGCTATGCTCACCAACGATGCGTGTCGCCGCGCTCACGCCATCAACAGGCATAGACAATTCACGGCCAGTACGACGCCACCATTGACGCATGTCTTTCAACCATTTTGCACCTTCGTGGTCACGTTTTTTGAGGTCATACCACACCGATAAATTTGCCGCAAAACTTTGGTCCTGGCGTTCTACCCAAATTGCGACATAGGGACGATGGTATTCAGCGACAGGAAGTTTTGGCACTTCAACTTTGACGACCAGTTCCGCTGCCATGGCCGATGTTCCCAATAAGCTGGTAATGGCGAAAGGAATTATTTTTTGCATAGTTACCTCGATAAATATTTTGTTAGTAGAGTAATGCGATTGCTGACATTGATGACTGTGCTGGCTTAACTGCGTGCAGTCGGCTGGCGGATTTAAATCTGGTGGATCTGCGCGACGCGGTGTTTAAAACAGACCCTAGTGTATAAACATGATGCTGAGTACTAAGGGTATTACCAGTCCCGCTGCAACCAATGGCCAAGTGAGGCGGCGATTGTTCGCGTGCATCTTCAATAAAAATAAACCAGTGAGACAAAAAATTAAGCATGCCACGGCAAAAATATCAAGAAACCAGGACCATGCCTTGCCCGTATTCCTGCCTTTGTGTAGATCGTTCAAATAGGCAATCACACCGCGCTCGGTTTTTTCGTATTCAAGTTCGCCATCGCTCAGGTTGACACGCAACCATGCATCGCCACCAGGACGCGGCAATGGTAAGTAAATTTCTTCGGGCGTCCATTCTGCGGATTTGCCGGCTGCATCGATGTGATGCTGGTCGGCCAGCCATTGCACGACTTCGGCAGGCAATTGCGCATCAGCATCTTTTTGACTGCGTTTGGGGACTTCTGCCGCTAATTTTTGTAATAAATTGGCCGGGATTTGCCCGGTCTTTTGGCTAGTCTGAGGATGCGCTTCAATATCGGCTGCGTGGTTCAAAGTAAAGCCAGTAATGGCAAAGAGCATCATCGCAATCAGGCAGATCGCTGAGCTAATCCAATGCCAGTTATGTAGATGACGTAACCAAAAAGCACGTTGTTGTTGAGGTGTAGACACGGTTTTATAAAAAATAAAAAGTAAAAATGGGGAATGTCGTTGACCATACTTTGCTTAGCAAAATATTTAATGAACATGCATCCGAAAAAATGACATTTTAATTGAGAATGATTCTCAATTGCTTTAACCCAGGCAATAGTTTTGTATCGCTTTGTTATTTGATTGGCTTAGGCTACGTATTACTAACTTTCGATACGGCCATCAATCTTTGAGTATTGCTGAGTACCGTTAAGTATCGTCAAGTATCATCAAGTCTCTGCCCACATACGGATTAAGTTATGGTACTGCGCCGTTAAACTGAGCACCTCGGCACTGTCACCCAATTGAGCACGTAAGCATTGGATATTTTGATCCATGTCAAACAACATACTGCGGCGAGCATCGTCACGCACCATACTTTGCGTCCAGAAAAACGAGCAAACACGCACACCACGTGTTACGGGTTTGACCTGATGCAAACTGGTCGATGGATACAGTATTAAATCACCCGCAGGTAGTTTTACCTCATGCGTGCCATAGGTATCAACCACCTCGAGTTCACCACCATCATATTCATCTGGATCGCACAAAAATAAAGTGGAAGATACATCGGTCCTTAATTGAGAACCAAGGTTATGGGCGGCATTCGGTACCTGACGTATTGCACCATCGACATGAAATCCATAATGCTCACCGCCTGCATAAGCGTTGAATAGCGGTGGAACGATACGCAAAGGTAGCGCAGCGGAGAAAAAGAGGGGGTGTTTTTGTACTGCAGTTAGAACGATCTTGCCTAGTTCCATGCTGACTTCCGCGAGTTCTGGCAACTGTCGGTTTTGTTTGACTTGCGCCCCTTGCGCTCCCACTGTTTGCTTGCCATCAACCCAGTCTGTCGTCTCAAGACGGCGGCGTAAATAGTTGACTTCTTCAATACTTAGTACAGCAGGAATGTGCAACATCATGATCGAAATTTTAGGTGAGTAGGGTGAGTTGGATGGGTCAGTTTGTCACATTGTAAGCAAATTCACCGCGCAAGTAAATAAGAATCATTATCATTTAAATGTTGCAAATATAAATGAGAACGATTATTATTCGTATAAATTCTTATGCAAATTTTTTGTTTTGCCAGCCACTGATACTGCATCCTCCAAGTAGTCTTCACCAGCCAGCTTCCTCTCTATCTTTGATTCAAACCTCACTTCTACTTTCTTCGGAGAAACTCTGTGGTAACTATTCGTAGCCGAAAACATTCAAAAAATGCTGTTCAACTAAGTCAAACATTAATTACTTTAGCGGCATTAGCCGCGCCTTTGTCTGCTCATGCACAACAAAGCCCGCCGACGAAGGTGCAAGAATCCGCCCAAGAAAGATCTAAAAAAGAATCTGCCTTGCCAGAAGTCAAAGTTCAGGGGGCGCAAGATGTGCCGTTTAAGGCCGACGCTTCTAGCTCCAGCAAGTTTGTAAAACCATTATTAGAGACACCGCAAATGGTCTCGGTGATCAAGAAAGAACTGCTGCAAGAGCAAGGCGCATTCAACATGATGGATGCCTTGCGCAATACGCCAGGCATCACCATGCAATTAGGTGAAAATGGCAATACCGCGGCGGGTGATACTTTCCAGATGCGCGGTTTTGCAACGCAGTCTTCGGTGTTTGTTGATGGTGTACGTGATTTAGGCGCGATTACACGCGATACATTTAATGTTGAGCAGGTCGAAGTCATTAAAGGCCCAGCTGGTGCTGACGTAGGTCGTGGCGCTGCATCGGGTTATATTAATCTGGCCTCAAAAGTGCCGACGCTAGAAGATGCGATCAGCGGCACAGCTAGTATTAACAACGGCAACAATAAGCGTATTGCTGCTGACATTAATCAGAAAATTGGCGACACAAGCGCTGTACGTTTGAACGTGTTCAAACAAGCGGGCGGTGTAGCTGGTCGCGATCAATTAGAGAGCAATGGCTACGGTATCGCTCCGTCTGTTGCCGTGGGCTTGGGGCAAAAATCACGTGCTTATTTTTACTCACAACACATTCGTCAAAATAATGTACCAGACGGCGGTATCCCTACGGTTGGTTTGAAGGGTTTCTATAATGTGAATGCACTATTTTTGAATGCCCCCAAGGTCAATAGCAAAAACTTCTACGGTAGCGTCAACGATTTTGAAAAAGTTGAAGCCGACATGGCGACGGCTAAGTTTGAGTTCGATTTGAGCGATGGTATGGTGCTACGCAACATCACGCGGTACGGGCAGTCGTCCATGAAGCGCATCTTGACGGGTGTATTCACAGTGACTGCAGCTGGCGCGCAAGACTCTTGGAGTGTGAGACGGTTACGGCAAGGTGTGGATCAAAGTAATGAAATTGTCGCGAACCAAACGAGCCTGAACGGCAGTTTTGACGCTGCAGGTATGACGCATAGTTTGTCCACAGGTGTGGAATTATTGATGGAACGTCAATCCACTATCTCAATGGCAGTACCGACAGGCGTCGTGATTCCAGACGGGAATTTATACAAACCAAATCCAAATGTGACTTTGCCTATGCCAGTACGAAATGGCGCTACGTCCGACGGTCAAACCAAAACAGTTGCTCTCTATGCATTCGATGCGATTGATGTAAGTGACTTGTGGCAATTGAATGCAGGCTTGCGTTACGAGCGCTACAACACGGAGGCGCGTGCGGTAAACTTGTCTACGGCAACGACCTCACCAACACTACCAGTCGGAACTCTGGTGCCATCCAAAGTCACCAAAAGCGATGATCTCTTGAGTTGGAAGCTGGGGTCAGTCTACAAAGTCGCAAAAAATGGTCGATTGTATGGCGTGTATGCGACTTCGTTGACGCCGCCAGGGAGTGCAAATTTTTCTTTGACTAGTGCTGACAATAGTATCAATGGCCCAAAGGCCGAGCCACAAAAAACCACGAATTTAGAATTCGGTACGAAGTGGGATTTGTTGGATAAGTCATTGGCATTGACAGCTGCGTTTTATCGCACCGATAGCACCAATGAAATCGTGCAAGTCGATAGCGTGACCAATCTATTCGCCCAGTTTGGTAAGCGCCGTGTAGAAGGGTTTGAGATCGGTATCGTCGGACAAATCAATCCAGATTGGCAAGTAACAGCAGGCGCAGCAACCATGAAGACGAAGGTCTTGCAAGGTTCAACGGGAAATAATGCGGCAGGGGCAGCAACACGTTGGTCACCTGATCTGACGGCGACCTTGTGGAGCAGTTATAAATTAACACCGACTTTCACAATCGGCGGCGGAATGCGTTACACCTCTGAGCAAAAACGTGTGATTGATCCAACGGCAAATCTGGCAGTTCAAAATATGCCAAATATTGCGTCGAATTGGGTCGCTGATGCTGTGGCATCCTATCAAATGAACCGTAACTTATCTTTACAGTTCAATATTGCGAACTTGACTGATAAGGCCTACGTCAACACCTTGAATAACAGCGGTGCTCGATATAATGTGGGCGCACCTCGTACCTACTCATTGAGCGCAAATGTGTTGTTCTAATCTAGTGACGATCTGCGTTTGCAATAGTCAATCTGACTAGCTAGCAACACGGCGATCTGGCAAGCGCATCGCATACCCTGTGGTGCGCTTGTTTTTTTTAATGTTTACAGCTTTGCCAACCTGTAACACAATACCTGTTCTTCACACTGCACATGCCCGCAGAGACTCGAGGAGAAATGGTCAGCAAGATGCGGCTATTTGAGCGCACCTATAATTAGTCGAACGAATCAGATCAGGAGAAACACCGTGGATGAAATCAAAAAGCAATCAGCGATTGATGCTCTCAATCACATTATGGAATTAGAGCTTGCGGGCGTAGTCAGATATACGCACTACTCTTTGATGGTGTATGGCTATAATCGTATTCCTATCGTTTCATGGTTGAAAGGGAATGCCGATGAAAGCTTAGCGCACGCCCATAAAGCGGGTGAATTAGTTACCTTGTTGGGTGGTCACCCGTCATTAAAGATAGGCGCGCTGTTAGAAACAGAGCAGCATGATATTGGTGACATCTTGCGTGAAAGTTTGGATCTCGAAACCACCGCCTTGTCGGCTTACTATGCACTGCTTAAAGTCGTCGAAGGTAGCTCGGTTTTGTTAGAGGAATACGCGCGAGAAATGATCGTGGCAGAAGAATTGCATTTGGATGAAGTGAACAAAATGCTGCGTCGCCCTGGGGCGATTGAGGTGTTTGCAGCATCTTAGCGTCACCAACATCTCCCAGCAGATTGGTCGTTAAGCTGTTGGGAGAAAGTGATGTTCAAATCAAGCAATGTTTATTTGAATTTTCATCGAAAATTCTACTTTGGCACTACTATGCTTGTTGCTGAGTAGTGCAATGAATCCCTCCACCTCCTGCTGCGATTGCGTCAATATCAAGTTGCACGATTTCTCTCCCGGGAAATGCATCACGTAGAATGTCACGAGCATTATTGTCCGCACGTTTATCGCCGAACTGAGGAGCGATTACGGCGCCATTGCAAACATAGAAATTGATGTAGCCCGCCGCGAAATCTTTGTTGTTAAATTGAGGCCTGACAAAGCTGGGATTTGCTAACGGCACGATTTGGAGGTGATGTTGAAGTGTACGACGGTGTTCGGAGAGTTGTTTCAGGTGGGTTTGCGTGACGCCGTATTCAATACTACTTTTATCTGACTCTACACCTGCAAGTATCAAGTTCGGCTGTGCAAACCGGGCGTAAAAGTCAGTGTGTCCGTCGGTGATGTCATGGCCACGTAATCCGCTTAACCATATTACCTGTTGAATACCTGCCACGCGAAGTAGCTCTGCTTCGCATTGGGCTTTACTCAGGCCGGGATTGCGATTGGGGTTGAGTACGCAGCTCTCTGTAATGATCGCCGTGCCACGACCATCTACTTCTAAACCACCACCTTCCATCACCAGCGACGAACGACGATAAGCCAAATTGGCATGTTTGCATACGAAAGCGGCTAGTTTAGCGTCGGCAGCATGCTCTTGCTTGTTACCCCATCCGTTAAAATTGAAGTCTATCCCAGCGATACTGCCGTCTGCTTGGCGCACGCTAACAGGGCCGGTGTCACGTATCCATAAATCGTCAACCTCGGCCTCAATGAGCGTCACTTTGTTGCCGCATAATGCGTAGGCAAGTTCGTAGTCTTCCTCATTGACCAGCATCGTTACGGGTTCAAAAGCGGAAATAGTGCGAGCGATTAAAGCGAGGTTTTGTTGTGCTGCTTTAGACAGCCGCAGACCCCAAACCTCTCGGTTGATCGCGAAAGCCATCCAGGTGCAACGATGCTTTTCACTTTCATCAGGGATGGTGAGTTTCTGATTCGTCTTTGCGAGCGAATTAAACGATAAGCCTGTGCTTCCTAGTGCGCCCAATAAGCTGGTACGTAAGAATTGGCGTCGTGTTTTGTAGATGGACTGATTCATCGGTTTATACCTTGAAATACCTTGAATTGATTGAATTTGCTTGTATTGTTACGAAGCAGCGATCTAACAGCCTGTCGGACTTAGGAGTTGTCGGCTGCAAAATCACCTTGGCGGCGCATATTTCACCACTTTTTTGGATAATATCTCGATATTGGCGCTGAAAAACCGGCAAAATTTGCCCTCGGCCAGCCGATTTTTCGCTTCGACATCCTAAGTCCGGCAGGCTGCTAGGCAACTTCTTGTTGTGTCGCACAATGAATCCCACCACCGCCAGCCGCAAGGGCATCAATATTAATCATATGAACTTTACGATCAGGAAACAAGCCCATTAAGGTAATTTTCGCTTTTTCATCCGCATCTGCATCGCCAAATTCTGGGCAAAGCAAACCACCGTTGACTAGATAGAAATTGATGTATCCGGCTGCAAAATCCTTTCCTGCAAATTCAGGACGAACTTTGCGTGGCGGGCTTAGCGTAATTATGTTAAGTGGTCTATTAAAGGCGTCTTTTGCATTTTTCAATAAATTCAAGTGTTGTCGTGTGACCGCATAATCATAATGACTACTATCCGGTTCTAGGTTGGCAAGGACTACACCCGGTTTGACAAATCGAGCATAGAAATCGGTATGACCATCCGTAATGTCTTTGCCCGCAATACCGGGAAGCCAAATGACTTTGCGAATGCCGAGCGTGGTGAGTAATTCTTTTTCGATGTCAGCTTTATGCCATCCGGGGTTCCGATTGTTGTTGATAACGCAGCTTTCGGTGATGATTGCTGTGCCTTGTCCATCGACTTCGAGCGCGCCGCCTTCGAGGACTAACTTGCTATATAGGCGTGTTAGGTTCATGTGTTTCGCCATACTGCTTGCTATCGTTGCGTCATTCGCGTGTGCTTGTTTGTTGCCCCAACCATTAAAATTGAAGTCAATTGCTTGGCGTTGTGATGCCTTGTTGCGGACGGTAATGCACCCACTATCTCTGATCCAAAGATCATCCGCTGGTGCGGGAATCAGTTCAATGCGCGGATCTAATTTTGTTTTTGCGGCTGCTAGATTTTCTTGATTAACGATTACCTTTACTGGCTCAAATAGGATGATGGTATTCGCGATCTTCGCCAACGCATCTTGTACGTGTGAAACCATACTAGTCCCCCAAATCTCGCTTGAAACATTGAAACTCATCCAGCTCGCAAGATGTTTGTCACCTTCATCTGGCATGAGCCATGTGGTCATTGGGTTCGTGTCCTTCGGTATGGTGTTCGGCTCTGGTTTTGAGACGCTTGTGGCGTTGACTGGTTCAGCCTCGCCGCCGCCGCAGGCGCTGAGAAGTATAGGCATCGTTAAGCCCGCACTGAGACTTGAAAATGTTCTTAGAAAGTTTCTGCGGTGGTGTGTGTTGTTTATCATATTGTCCAAAATGATTGCTATTTGCAACGACGAACGAAAAAGAATGACCGAAAATGCGTCGCCAGCGTTCAAATAGCGTCGAAGACGCGCCTATTGGAAAATCTGGGATTAGCACAATGCGATCATTCTATTTGATTGATTAATGAGGTAAATTGATATTTAATGCTTGTATTAATCAAATTTTTTCATACCTTATGGTCCGAATACCTTCTTTACGCTTACTCTCAGGTTTTGAGGCAGCCGCTAGGCTTGGTAATTTCTCTCGTGCCGCTGAAGAATTACACCTCTCGCAATCTGCGATTAGCCATCAAATTCAACAATTGGAGGAGCAGTTAGGTCAAGCACTGTTTCATCGCGTTGGGCGCGGTGTGGAATTGACTGTTGCCGGTCTTGCCTTGTTTAAAACGACGCAATCTGCTTTGCAGCGCTTACAAAATGGAATATCACAGATATCAAGCTATCTTGACCCTGGTCTAGTGAGTATTGTGTGTGCATCAAACTTGGCACATGGATGGTTGCAGGCTCAATTGTCGGCAATGCGTCAAGTTATGCCGCGTCTGCTCCCCTTAGTTTCTATTGACGACAGTATTCGCTTTGTAGATGAACTTGATGTCGATATCTTTATTGGAGATACGCCTTTGCAACAAGCAGATGTGTCACAACAAATATTATTTCGTGATCAATGGCATGTCGTCGCATCCTCTTCCGTTGCATCGGATTGGAACTCATGGAGTCACAAACAGCGACGCTCTCACCTTGGTTTGATTTGTTTGGAACAAAGTTTGTCCGATGAGATAACGATGGATGTAGTGATGCGCCATTTGAACGAATTTAAGCGTATCGCAATTTTTGATGATGAATGTTTGGTTTTGAAACATGTTTTGAGAAGCAAAGGTATTGCATGCCTACCTTTAAGCGTTATTTGGGACAG
>CAUPNA010000042.1:0-27628 GCA_963512475.1 uncultured Undibacterium sp. | reverse complement strand
GTTGAATTAAAAAAATGATTTGTGTATCTATTATTTGTGCGCAATTCTCTTGGTTTTAAGCTTGTTAGTTGAGATTTTTCTTCTGTTTTTGAGTAGGAATAAAAAGGTATAATGCGCACCATGAAACCGTCTTCAGATCCTCAGTTTGATTCAATCCGCGTACCTCCACACTCTATTGAAGCTGAGCAATCAGTTTTGGGTGGTTTGTTGCTCGACAATGCTGCGTGGGATAGGATTGCTGACTTTATTCGTGAGGATGATTTTTATCGATACGATCATCGCATAATTTTTCAATTCATCGTGAAGTTGGTCAATGCATCACGTCCTGCCGATGTCATTACGGTTTTTGATGCATTGAGTGCTGCAGGAAAAGCGGACGATGTTGGTGGGCTTACCTATCTGAATGCGTTAGCGCAAAATACGCCCTCAGCAGCGAATATTCGCCGTTACGCCGAAATTGTGCGCGATCGTGGTGTACTGCGTAAGTTGATTACGGTAGCGGACGAAATTTCTGGACAAGCATTTAATCCGCAAGGTAAAGAAGTTAAGCAAATGTTGGATGAAGCCGAATCTAAAATTTTTGCGATTGCGGAAGAGGGCGCGCGAGGAGCCCAAGGTTTTCATGCAATTCAGCCTTTGTTGACTCAGGTCGTTGAGCGTATTGACGAGCTGTATAACCGCGACCATACCAGCGACATTACGGGTGTGCCAACTGGTTTTGTCGATCTGGATCGTATGACCTCAGGGCTTCAGCCTGGCGATTTGATTATTGTCGCGGGTCGCCCATCCATGGGTAAGACGGCTTTCTCAATTAATATTGGTGAAAACGTTGCAATTGATAGCGGGCTTCCTGTCGCGGTGTTCTCAATGGAGATGGGTGGAACACAGTTAGCAATGCGTATGTTGGGTTCGGTTGGTAAATTGGATCAACATCGTTTGCGTACTGGCCGTTTGATTGATGAGGACTGGCCGCGTTTGACGCATGCGATTCAAAAAATGAATGAAGCGCAGTTTTACATTGATGAAACTCCGGCTTTAAGTTCTATCGAGTTGCGTGCTCGCTCCCGTCGTTTGTCGCGCCAGTGTGGCAAGCTTGGCTTAATCATTATCGATTACTTGCAATTAATGTCAGGCAATACCGGTGGTGAAAATCGTGCCACCGAAATTTCCGAAATTTCCCGTAGTTTAAAGGGCTTAGCAAAAGAATTGCAGTGTCCAGTTATTGCCTTGTCACAGCTAAATCGTTCGTTGGAGCAGCGCCCGAACAAACGTCCTGTGATGTCAGATTTGCGCGAGTCGGGTGCGATCGAGCAAGATGCTGACGTGATTCTGTTTATTTATCGTGATCAGGTTTATAACCCGGATTCTCCCGATAAAGGAACAGCGGAAATTATTATTGGTAAGCAGCGTAACGGCCCGATCGGCAGTGTTCGTTTGACCTTCCTTGGTGAATATACCAAATTTGATAATTACACTGGTTCTTTGTCGATTTACGGCGATAGTGAATAGTTTTGTTATTATGTATTTGTTTTAGCTTTAATTTTTGTAGTACCACTAAGTCAGATGATCCTTGCAAAAAGCAGTAGAGATAGCAGGGACTTAATATAAAAATTTTCGATTCTAGGGAAATAAAAAATGTTTGGACGATTGATGCCCACCGAGGGTAAATTTTTTGAGCTTTTTAATCAGCACGCTGAATTGTGTGTAAAAGGATCAAAAGAAATGGTGGCATTGATGACCAGTTTCGTCGATCTGGAAATTCGGGTTCATGCTATTGAAAGTATTGAGAAACAAGCTGATGCAGTTACTCACACTGCTATTGAGTTACTGCATAAGACATTTATCACACCAATTGATCGTGATGATATCCATAAATTGATTACCAAGATGGATGATATTCTGGATTTGTTGGAAGATGCGGCTCAAACAGTTTCTTTATATGATATTCGTGAAGTTACACCTGAAGCAAAACGCTTAGCAGAGTTGTGCTTAGCATGCGCTTTAAAGGTAAAAGAGGCGGTTTCGCTTTTGCATAATATGGACAACTCTAGTCAGATTTTGACTATCTGTGAAGAGATTGACCGTTTGGAGTCTGATGCGGATCACGTTATGCGTGCTGCGATGTCAAAATTGTTTCGCGATGAACCGGACGTCCGTAATTTGATTAAACTCAAAGCGATTTATGAAATTCTTGAAACCGTGACTGACCGTTGCGAAGACGTGGCAAACATCATTGAAGGCATTATTGTTGAAAACGCTTAGTTTCAACAGAGTGTCTTTTGGGGAGCGTTTATGCACTTCGTTGATAACGTGAGCTCACGAAATAATTTACTATGCATATAAGTTTATACATCATCATTCTATTGGTGGTTCTGGCGCTATTGTTTGACTTTATGAATGGCTTCCACGATGCGGCAAATGCCATAGCAACGGTGGTTTCCACAGGTGTATTAAAACCAGGTCAGGCAGTCGCGATGGCTGCCTTATTTAATGTATTGGCATTTTTTGTATTCAATCTCTCCGTTGCTAGAACGATAGGGAAGGGAACAATCGACCCAATGATTATCGATCAATACGTTATTTTTGGTACCCTAGTGGGTGCTATTTCCTGGAACCTGCTTACTTGGTATTTTGGAATTCCATCATCATCATCTCATGCACTTATTGGTGGTCTGATCGGTGCGGCGGTTGCAAAAGAAGGGACTGGCGCATTAATTGGTACTGGCTTGTATAAAATCATTTTGTTTATTGTGCTGTCGCCTTTACTTGGTTTTTTTGTGGGCGCATTAATGATGTTGTTGGTTTCGTGGATATTTGTAAAATCAACACCAATGAAGATTGATAAATGGTTCCGTCGTTTGCAATTAGTGTCCGCCTCTGCATTTAGCCTGGGACATGGCGGTAACGATGCTCAAAAAACGATGGCGATTATTTGGATGTTATTGATTGCAGCAAAATACTCCGATCCTTCTGATCCACTGCCACCAATGTGGGTGGTTTATTCATGCTATGCAGCCATCGGTTTAGGTACTTTGTTTGGAGGATGGCGCATCGTTAAAACAATGGGGCAGAAGATTACGAAATTGAAGCCTGTCGGTGGCTTTTGTGCTGAGAGCGCTGGTGCTTTAACACTCTTGTTTGTGAATATTTCTGGTATTCCGGTGTCAACCACGCACACGATTACTGGTGCTATTGTTGGTGTTGGTTCTTCTCAAAAAATGTCTGCAGTTCGTTGGGGCGTTGCTGGGAATATCGTATGGGCATGGATTCTAACAATCCCCGCATCCGCATTTGTTGCTGCGATTGCGTGGTGGATTGGTACAAAGATACTTTAATTGCTGCTAATGTAGCTCAAAATAAAAAAGCTGGAATTTTCCAGCTTTTTTTATTGTTAATGCATTGGTGTAGTGCGCAAACGTAGATGAAACTGGTAAGTGAAGAAAGAACGTGCTTCAGAATAAATTCTAGATTTCACCGATTTAACTTCACATTGTGCATGTGTCACATTTGTTTGAACAGATGCACGAAACTACGGCTAACCTCAAGCTTTTCTGTGAGTCCTTTAATCTGCACTAAATGACGTCCGCGCATATCACGTACTACGCCGGAAATTGCCTTGGAATTGACCAAAGTCGAGCGGTGAATTTGCCAGAATAACTGCGGATCAAGCTCCTCCGCCAGATCACGTACAGGTTTACGAATTAGTGCCTCATAGCTCGCTGTCTGTACCCGAGTATATTTTTCATCCGATTGAAAAAACAAAATATCTTCGACTGGAATAAGACGTAGTTCTTGGCCTATGGATGCCTGTATCCATTGAAGATAATTGGCCTTTGGCGCAATGCCCAATTGCTTCGCCAACTGGGCTAGCATATTGCTCATGTCGTTAGGTTCGGTCGCAGTAGTTAGGCGAGCCTTAAGGCGTTCTACAGTCTTGCTGAGGCGTTCGGTATCTGCAGGCTTTAAGACATAGTCTACAGCGCCTTGGTCGAATGCCTCGACCGCGTA
Organism: uncultured Undibacterium sp.; assembly: GCA_963512475.1. Taxonomy (GTDB): domain Bacteria; phylum Pseudomonadota; class Gammaproteobacteria; order Burkholderiales; family Burkholderiaceae_D; genus Undibacterium. The sequence continues at coordinate 23,620 of CAUPNA010000042.1, read as the reverse complement.
TTGATCGTATGCGGTGATAAAAACGATATGCGCTTTAGTGCCAATTTCCTTTGCCGCCTCTAGCCCCGTTTTTGCCGGCATACGGATGTCGAGGAAGGCTAAATCTGGTTTGTGTAAATCGACCAGTTGAATTGCCTCCTCACCATTTTTTGCTTCAGCCAAAATGTCGAGTTCTGGCCATACCTGTTCCAGACGCGAGCGTAGTTGGTCGCGCATAAGTCTTTCATCGTCGGCGATAATTGCTGTTGGCATTATTTTCTTCTCGTCTTATGAAGTGGGGTTAAGGGTACTTAGCGATTTGCATTATTGATTGACTTAGCTATCATTTTGCAATCTCGTAAGGAATGTCTATGGTAACGCAGACGCCACTTGGTTGGTTAGGCGAAATTATAATTTGTGCTTTATCTTTGTAAATTAGTTTCAAGCGCTCACGAATGTTTTGTAAGCCAAGCCCAGTTCCATTGCTCGGAACCGCGCCAAAACCTAAACCATCATCACGTACTGTTACCGCTAAACGATTCTGCAAAACTTCAGCACGGAATTGCAGCGTACCACCTTCAGTTTTGACTTCCAATCCATGTTTGATCGCATTTTCAACCAAAGACTGCAACATCATTGGTGGGAAAGACGCATTGCGCAAGCCATCAGGCATGATGAAATCGATGGTCAATCGTTCTTCCATACGCATTTTTAATAATTCTAAATACGCTTTGACCATGTCGGCTTCCCGTCCGAGATTGGTCTTAGCGGCGTTTTCACGCATTTGTGGTAATACAGCACGCAGGTAAGCAATCAAGCTTCTTTGCATTTTGGCCGCACGTGGTGGATCAGTTTCAATGAGATATTCGACCGATGCTAAGGTATTGAAGAGAAAGTGTGGTTCAACTTGCGCTTGCATCATTTGCATTTGTGCTTCACTGACTTGTCGCAACAGCGCTTCGCGTTCCGCACTAGCATTGGCTTCTTTCGCTTTTTCTTCTGCGCGTACTTTGCCGCCGAGTAGTGCCTTCATCCCAAATAAGCCAAAGACGAGCAATAGGACAAAGTTTTGGAACCAACGTGAGGACTTCGTTTTTTCTTCGTCACTAGCCTCCGCGGCCGCGTCAGCCTTGGCTCTATCCATTTCAGCACGGATCTCTCTCGCCAACTCTTTTGGTAATTTGATGTGAACATCATCTTTACCAAAGGTGATTCCTGGTATTTCGCTTTCCTTATTGTTACTAGGTAAACTTGCTACGGTTGATTCGATCTTTTCGCTTAATTTTTCTTGACTCTCATCGACTGTTTTCCAGCCGCTACCATCGATATCGATGCGTTTGTTGCTGGCCATTTTGTCCGGCGCTTTAATGCGAATACCCGTGTTATCAATCTCGATCTTTGGATCATTGTTTGAGGTACTGCCGTCCTGTGTGCTAATGGTCTTCTTAGGAGTATTGCTGACTCTTTTTGTTTGTTTTGTCTCCTCGGTTGAGAAGAATGTATTTTGAATAATGTCAGCCGATGCCAGTAATAAAATGGCAAACAAGAAGAATTTCCACCACGAGAGTTTGCTCACCCAAGTCGCGGTTTTATCAAAAGCTCTACTAAGCCAAATCAAAGTATTCGTCAGAACAACTTTACTGGTTTCAATAGTTTGTGGATCAATCGTAAATTTGCTCATAAAAATTCTTTTACTCGGTTACGCCATAGAAAAATAAATTGGAGAATAAACAGGAGGGATTGTAGTTCGCGTTATGCCGTTTATCTGATGGTGCGACTTTATCCGAATGGGGACGTTGATAGCAGGGAAATGCGACGAGCTGCGAAAACGCAGGCATAGGCTGATATTTGAAAATACTTTTTTGTGTCAATTGCGAAACACTCGAGCTAGATTGTGCTTGTTGGAAGTTGAAATTGATCTTCTTTGTGAAAGCGATTGGCTTATTTTTTCAGCAAAATCGATTGGGCAAACATAAGCACCTGACGATTTATGCAAACGGGAAGCTAGAGTTAGTTCACGCTTTTTGCTAACCAGCTTCGTAAATCATCTTTGGTGAGCGGCCGCGCATATAAATAGCCTTGAGCAAGATGGCAGCCGAAAGACATCAATGTTTGTGCCTGGCGCTCAGTTTCTACGCCTTCTGCTATTACCTTAATGTTTAGGCTCTTGCTTAGTTGAACGATCATTTTTGCAATGCTGCCCTCATCTGATTTCTCATTGATTTCATTCACAAAGGCTCGATCAATTTTCAGTTTGTCTACATTGAGTTTTTGCAAATGGCTTAAGGAGGAGAATCCCGTGCCGAAATCGTCAATGGAAACTTGTACGCCCAATTGCTTGATGTGAAGTAGGGTTTTGATTAATAGCTCAGGATCTGTCATCGCCATTGATTCAGTAATTTCGAGTTCGACGCAATTAGCAGGAGCCTGACTCTCACTGAGTGCTCGCTCCAAACTTTGTAAAAACAAAGGGTGTGAAAACTGCGCTTGCGAGACGTTAACCGCCATTTTTAATTCAGTGAAACCAAGATCATGTAATTGCCTGAGTTCGAAACAAGCACTACGCATCACCCATTCACCAATATCAACAATTAAACCCGAATATTCAGCAATCGGAATAAATTGATCGGGAGGAACGAAGGTTCCATCTTCTGTTTTCCATCGAAGTAATGCTTCTGCACCAACAGCAAGTTTGGTGCGCATATCGATTTGAGGTTGGTATACGACGAACAGTCGTTCATTCTCAAAAGCGGCGCGCAGTGCGTGCATCATTCGTACTCGCTCACGAATTTCTACCCCCATGTCTACCGTAAAATAGCTATATGAGGCTCGCTGATGAGCTTTTGCACGTTTCAATGCAATGTTGGTGTCTTTTAAGGCGTCGGAGCTTGCGCCATCATAATTTTCCAAGCGTACCAAGCCTATTGTTGCGGATAATTGTACGTCTTGACTGTCTACGTCGAATGGTAAGTGGAAAACTTTAAATATATTTTCAGGCGATACGAGATTCTCATTGCCAAGCAAGGCGAAGGTATCACCGCCAACGCGAGCCAGATGGCACGAAGTGCCAAAATGACTTAAGAGCGTTTTCGCAACGGCGCAAAGCAACATGTCGCCGAATTGATGACCCAGAGCATCGTTAGTTTCAGCAAAGTGATCGATATCAACTAAGGATAAAACGATGCCTTTTTTGTTGCCCGATTGTAGTGTCTCGCTTAAGGTTTGTAATAATTTCAGACGATTTGCTAGACCTGTAAGAGGGTCGAAATAGGCATATTTATGTAGGCGGGATGTCAGCATGACATTGTTGAGACCAACCGATATGTTGCTACAAAATACATCGATGAGACGCTTGTCCAATTCACTAATACCCGTCTGTAAAAAGACATAAATATCTTTTTGCGCTACATTTTCGAAGCGTAATATACTGTCTAAGTCGCCAAATATGCTCTGGCGTGAAGTGACAGATTTTTCTAGCTGATGATGGATGTGTTTATTTTCTAATCGGTCTAGCATTTGACCATTAAGACTGCTAAATGAGTTGCTTGCCGCAATCACTAATAAATCTGCGCTAGACTCAGTGTTGTGTGCGTCATCGAGTGGACTGCAGACAAAACCCTCTATGTTCTTACCAAGTAATTTTGAGATTTGATGTAATACACCACTGGAAAAATTTTGCAAACCTTTCAGTGACATTAACTCGGTACTGGCATTAACGATGAGTTCTAATCCACGCTGGCTCGCTGTGATTGAGCAAATTTGTTCGTAGGATCGGATAGCTGAAGTGACCGTAGTGTAGAGCTTGGTTCGAGTTAATTCTGACTTGGTTTTATAGTCATTGATGTCATAGTCTCGAATGGCATCTATTTCTGGCGCATAGCCTGGTTGGCCAGTTCGAAGAATAATCCGAACGTCATTCAACCCCAAGTTCTTTCTTACGTAATTTACTAAATTTAAACCAGCGTCCTCTTCTTCCATGACGACGTCAAGCAGGATCACTGCGATGTCTGATTCGTTTGACAGGATATCTCGCGCTTCGCTGGCAGAATAGGCGTGCAAGAAGCTTAACGAACGATTTTGTATTTCTAAATTACCGAGCGCGAACATAGTCGCTGAGTGAACATCGGGATCATCATCAATGATCATAATGCGCCAGCTCGGCTTTTTAAAATTAATATTTGGCAAATGTTCTGGACTTAGTTCGTCCAAGAAAACTAGCGCATCGTCGTTATGATGATTCAATTCACTCATCTAGGTTCATGCTCCAGTGGAGACCTTATTATTGATCGTAAGCAAGCGCTGCAATTTTGTCAGGATTTCATGATGCGTCTAACAGCAGTATAAAACAAGATGGTCGAAATAAACTGTTGGTTTGGTGCAAATATTTGGTTTTAGATTGTTTTTTATTGAGTGTTGGATTCGCAACGGATTCGATTTTCTGAAGAATCATGACAAGACTGATAAAATGTGTTCGCTTTTTCCACTTTTAAAACGAAAAATATGTCAGGCAATACTTTAGGAACTTTGTTTACAGTGACGACGTTTGGCGAGTCACATGGCCCGGCAATTGGGTGTGTGATAGATGGATGTCCACCAGGAATGGAATTGTCGGAGTCGGATATCCAACCAGAATTGGATCGTCGTAAGCCTGGCACATCTCGTCACGTGACGCAACGCCAGGAGGCGGATTCAGTCGAAATATTATCGGGTGTGTACGAGGGAAAGACAACTGGTACGCCGATTGCGCTTTTGATACGTAACGAAGATCAGCGTAGCAAGGACTACGGTAATATTGTTGAAACGTTTAGGCCGGGTCATGCTGATTTTACTTACTGGAATAAATATGGCATACGTGATCCGCGCGGCGGTGGTCGCTCTTCAGCTCGCTTAACTGCTCCCGTCGTTGGCGCTGGCGCAATTGCAAAAAAATGGTTAATGCAGCAATATGGTACGAAATTTTTTGGTGGTATGACACAGTTGGGAGATATTTCAATCCCTTTTTCCTCTTGGGATTACACGACTCAAAATCCATTTTTCGCTCCGACGAATGATCCGCAACTAATCGCTGAGCTTGAAGCTTATATGGATGGCCTACGTAAGGATGGCGATTCTATTGGCGCTCGCATTGATGTTGGGGCAAACAACGTGCCAGTTGGTTTGGGTGAGCCTATCTACGACAAGTTGGATGCAGAAATTGCCTATGCCATGATGGGTATCAACGCGGTAAAAGGCGTTGAAATAGGTGCTGGATTTGGCTGCATTGCTCAGCGAGGTTCTGAGCATGGTGATGAGTTAACAGAAGCTGGTTTCATGAGTAATAACGCCGGTGGCATTTTAGGCGGTATTTCCACTGGTCAGGACATTCGTGTGTCGATGGCGATTAAACCTACGTCGTCTATCCGTACCCCAAAACGCTCAATTGATAAACAGGGTAATCCGGTCATGGTGGAAACTTTTGGACGCCACGATCCCTGTGTAGGTATTCGTGCGACGCCGATTGCTGAGGCGATGCTGGCTTTGGTGCTCATGGATCATGCACTGCGCCACAGGGCGCAATGTAGGGATGTCGTTTTGTCGACAGCAGTTACCTAATGTGTTACTGAACGCTGAACGCTGAAGTTGATCAAGTTGATCATGTTGATCAAGTCGCGTGAGTCCAAATCTAAGTAAGAGAAATTTTTCAAAATCAGTCATAGTCCTGATGAATTTCTCTCAATTTTCTCAAAACAAAAGTTGGTGATATGTCTGCTTAGTACGACTTTTCAAGCGAAAATTTTGAATTTCGTAAAATATTGAAAGATTGTTTGGTTGAATTCGGATTAAAAAAATCTATTGGACAGTTTTGCATTGCACAATTGTGGCATAATCGAAAGCTGTTTTTTAGCTTCACGAATTCTTTTAATTTCAGGCAACAATTATGTCCAAGACGCTTTACGATAAACTTTGGGAATCTCACGTAGTTCATACAGAAGACGATGGCACTGCGATTCTGTACATAGATCGCCATCTTTTACATGAAGTCACCAGCCCTCAAGCGTTTGACGGGCTTAAACTAGCTGATCGGCAACCGTGGCGCATTTCCGCTAATCTGGTTGTCGCCGATCACAATGTCCCCACCACAAACCGACAAGACGGTATTTCCGATCCTATTTCTCGTTTGCAAGTTGAAACGCTTGATGCGAATGCTAAACAGTATGGTTTAACTTATTTCGCGATGAACGATCTGCGTCAGGGAATTGTTCACGTGATCGGGCCAGAACAAGGCGCGACTTTGCCAGGAATGACGGTCGTCTGCGGCGATTCTCATACTTCGACACATGGGGCTTTCGCCTGTTTAGCGCATGGTATTGGCACTTCGGAAGTAGAACATGTGCTTGCTACGCAGACCTTGCTGGCAAAAAAATCAAAATCAATGTTGATCCGAGTTGAAGGTGATACGCCATCTGGCATAACTGCAAAAGATATCGTTTTGGCGATTATTGGGAAGATAGGCACAGCGGGTGGCACGGGTTACGCGATTGAATTTGCTGGTGCAGCGATCGAACGTCTGTCTATGGAAGGTCGTATGACGGTCTGTAATATGGCGATTGAAGCGGGCGCCAGAGCTGGCATGATTGCGGTCGATCAAACGACGATCGACTATGTGAAAGGTCGCCCTTTTAGTCCCGCTGGGAAGGATTGGGATAGTGCCGTAGCCTATTGGAACACGTTGCGTTCGGATGAAGGCGCGCAGTTTGACACTATTGTGACGATGAATGTTGCAGATATTCGACCCCAAGTCACATGGGGAACTTCCCCAGAAATGGTGGTCGCAATCGACGGGCAAACGCCAGACCCTAAAAATGAAACCGATCTAGTCAAGCGCGATGCGATTGAAAAAGCGCTCGCTTACATGGATTTGCGCCCGAATATGGAGATCGGTGCAATTCAAATTGATAAAGTTTTTATTGGCTCCTGCACCAATTCACGCATTGAAGATCTACGGGCTGCAGCGAAGGTCGTTGCTGGTAAAACTCGCGCCGCGAATGTTAAGTTAGCGATGGTCGTGCCGGGTTCTGGTCTTGTGAAGAGACAAGCGGAACAAGAAGGTTTGGATAAGATTTTTACCGCTGCCGGTTTTGAATGGCGTGAGCCAGGTTGTTCTATGTGTTTAGCGATGAACTCGGATCGCTTGGAACCGGGTGAGCGTTGTGCGTCCACTTCTAATCGTAATTTTGAAGGACGGCAGGGGCAAGGCGGGCGTACCCATTTGGTCTCTCCAGAAATGGCTGCCGCCGCCGGTATAGCTGGACACTTTGTTGATGTACGCAATTTTGCTTAACTCACGAAAAAGGGTGAAACAATGAAAAAAATAACGGTTCTCTTTACGCTGACGATAATTTTCTTGGGTCTAGCAGGTTGTAATACGATCCAAGGGATTGGTAAAGATGTAAAAAAAGCAGGCGAAGTTGTGGAAAGCGCGGGAAAGAAATAGTTATGGAAAAGTTTACTTTGTTAGATGGTCTGGTTGCGCCTTTGGATCGTGCCAATGTCGATACCGACGCCATCATCCCTAAACAATTCTTGAAGTCGATTCAGCGCACCGGTTTTGGACCGAATCTATTTGATGAATGGCGTTATCTTGATCATGGCGAACCTGGAATGGATAACAGTTCGAGACCATTGAATCCAGATTTCGTATTAAATCAGATGCGTTATCAAGGGGCTTCAATTTTGTTGACGCGCAAAAATTTTGGCTGCGGCTCTTCACGCGAACATGCACCTTGGGCACTGGATCAGTTTGGTTTTCGCGCAGTAATCGCGCCTAGTTTTGCCGATATTTTTTTCAATAACTGTTTCAAGAATGGTTTGCTGCCTATCGTGTTGAGCGAAGAGAATGTTGATTATCTGTTTAATCAAGTTCGTGACAACGAAGGCTTGCACTTGCAAGTCGATTTGGAATCGCAAACAGTTGGTTTGAAAGCGACGGGTCAAAGTTTTTCATTTGAAGTTGATGCGTTCCGTAAATATTGTTTGCTCAATGGCTTAGATGACATCGGTTTGACTTTGGTGCACGCCGAAAAAATTCGTGCATTTGAGCAGAAACACATCGCTGCTCGCCCTTGGCTAGCGGCTGTTATCTAATTAAATTCATCATTCTCATTTATATTTTTCTCATTTACATATCAGCATGAAAATTGCCATTTTGCCGGGTGACGGTATTGGTCCTGAAATCGTTGATCAGGCCGTTAAAGTTTTAAAAGTTTTGGGTGAGTCCTTTGAAATGGAATTTGCTCCTGTTGGCGGTGCTGGGTATGAGGCCGCAGGCCATCCTCTACCAGAAGCAACTCTGAAATTGGCGCAAGATGCGGATGCTGTTTTGTTTGGTGCGGTAGGTGATTGGAAATACGATAGCCTCGACCGACCACTGCGTCCCGAGCAGGCAATTTTGGGCCTACGTAAAAATCTTAATTTATTTGCGAATCTGCGTCCGGCAATTTTGTATCCAGAATTAGCTGGTGCATCTACTTTGAAATCGGAAGTAGTTTCTGGCTTGGATATTTTGATTATCCGTGAATTGACAGGCGATATTTATTTTGGTCAGCCACGCGGTGTGCGTGAATGCCCTGACGGTCAATTCAAGGGTCAACGCGAAGGTTTTGATACCATGCGCTATGCAGAAGGCGAAATTCGTCGTATCGCACACGTCGCATTTCAAGCGGCACGTAAGCGTAACAAACGTCTGACCAGTGTCGATAAAGCGAACGTGCTTGAGACTTTTCAGTTTTGGAAAGACATCATGATTGATGTGCATAAAGAATATCCTGACGTCGCGTTAGATCATATGTATGTCGATAACGCGGCGATGCAGCTAGTACGGGCACCAAAGAAATTTGACGTGATGGTGACGGGAAATATGTTTGGTGATATTTTATCGGACGCTGCTGCAATGTTGACAGGTTCTATTGGTATGTTGCCTTCCGCTTCGCTTGATGCGAACAATAAAGGCTTGTATGAGCCTTCGCATGGTTCGGCGCCAGATATCGCTGGAAAAGGTGTCGCCAATCCACTGGCGACGATCTTGTCGGCGGCCATGATGTTGCGTTATTCCTTAGGTAAAGCGGAGCAAGCGGATCGTATTGAAGCTGCAGTAAAAGCAGTTTTGACGCAAGGTTTGCGCACGCCCGACATCTTTGAAGACGGCTGTGCCAAAATTGGTACCTCAGAGATGGGCGATGCCGTGGTGAAAGCTTTGAGTTAAAGTTAGTGAGTTTTTTTTGTGAACAGGGAGACCTGTAATTTTTAGGGAAAGATGATGAAACTAGTTGGTTTGGTCGGTTGGCGCGGAATGGTTGGCTCAGTCCTCATGCAGCGTATGCAGGAAGAGGGGGATTTTGCTCATATAGAACCCGTGTTCTTTTCAACTTCAAATACGGGTGGCGCAGCGCCAACGATGGCGAAGAATGAAAAAACATTGAAAGACGCAAATGATATTGATGCACTGAAGAAGTGCGACATTATTATTACCTGCCAAGGTGGCGACTACACCTCAGAAATTTTTCCGAAGTTACGTGCAGCTGGCTGGAACGGTTTCTGGATTGATGCGGCATCGACACTGCGCATGGAAAATGATGCCATCATCGTCCTTGATCCTGTCAATTTAGACGTAATCAAGGGCGCGCTGAACCGTGGCGTGAAGAACTACGTTGGCGGTAATTGCACGGTATCTTGTATGTTGATGGGTTTGGGTGGATTATTTCAGCATGGTTTGGTCGAGTGGATGTCTTCCATGACTTATCAGGCTGCATCTGGCGGCGGCGCTCAGCACATGCGTGAATTGCTGACTCAATTTGGCTCTATCAATGCCGAAGTTAAAGCATTGCTTGATGATCCAGCTGCGGCCATCTTAGAAATAGATCGTAAAGTTCTGGCAAAACAGCATAGTTTCAGTACGGACGAAACCAAGCAATTTGGTGTGCCCTTGGCAGGTAATTTGATCCCTTGGATCGACAAAGATTTGCACAACGGCGTTTCCAAAGAAGAGTGGAAAGCAGGCGCAGAAACGAACAAGATTCTTGGTTTGGGCGAGGCATTTGGTTCTAAAGCGATCCCAGTGGATGGGTTATGCGTGCGTATCGGTGCAATGCGCTGTCATTCGCAAGCGTTAACCATCAAATTAACCAAAGATGTGCCGCTTGATGAAATTAACGATATGCTCGCACAAAATAACCAGTGGGCAAAGGTAATACCTAATACACGTGAAGATTCGATGCGCGATTTGACGCCTGCTGCCGTGACTGGTGGTTTGACAATTCCTGTTGGTCGTTTGCGGAAGATGCAAATGGGTGGTGATTATTTGTCGGCTTTTACGGTTGGTGATCAGCTGTTATGGGGTGCTGCGGAGCCTTTGCGTAGGATGTTACGAATTTTGATTGAAGATTAAATTAATTAAATTCGTTAATTAGTCAAAAAAGGGATGAAATATCATCCCTTTTTCTTTATCATTTCGTATTTTTTTCATCTAATTGTCTAGCAGTAACAACGAATTGAGTCGGAAATTATCATTTCTCCTCTTAATGTATTTACCATATCTAGAATTCACGTTAAGCTTGCGCGACAAGTTAGGTAATGTTATCTTGGATCAACATGTCTTTCGGTAGTGCAAGTTTGTTAAGTTGGTTAACAAAATTGTATTCAATAAATTTCCCAGGAAATGTTCTAAAAATGCATAATTATAAACGCTTACCGATGAGCTTTTTAAGCTCTAAAGTGCTTAAAGCAGCGGCTTTTTCTTCATTGCTTGTCTTCTCAAATGCATATGCAACCGGTCTAGGGAAGTTAACAGTTTTATCTTCACTCGGGCAACCGCTGCGTGCAGAGATTGAATTAACCTCTCCGAATAAAGAAGAAATAGCTTCTTTAGTTCCTAAGGTGGCATCGATCGAGGCATTTCGTCAGGCTAATATTGAGTTCAATCCAGCATTGCTTTCATTACGTTTTGCAGTTGAGCAACGTGGTAGTAATTACATTATCCGTGTTACTTCTACACAGGCAATGAATGAACCGTGGATTGACTTTTTGCTCGAAATGAATGCCAGCAATGGTAAATTGTTGCGTGAATATACGTTTTTATTAGATCCTGCTGAATTGACAAACGGGCAATCCGCACAAGTAGTTAATCCCGGTTCTACAATTGCAAGCAGTAAGCCAGTTAGTAATCTGCAGCCGTCACAAGCCGAGCTGTTGCAAAAAGATCCATTAGTCGGTGTGAGGGCTGGAGCAAAAAAAAACGCTCAGCCAGCGGCCGCTTCAACTAATTTATCAAATGCAAGTGCACGCCAGTATCAAGTGAAGCCCGGCGATACTTTAATGAAAATTGCCTCTCAGAATTTGAATGGTGTCTCATTGGATGAAATGCTGGTGAGCATCTATCGAGCGAATCCTGAAGCATTTGTTGCTGACAATATGAATCGCTTGAAAGCAGGGCAGATTCTGAATATTCCTGATGCTGATACGGTGCGCTCTAATGGTGTGCCAAATGCACGCTCTGTGGTGCAGGCGCATTCTGCAGATTTCAATGCCTATCGCAATAAGATTGCTGGACAGGTACTTTCCGTTCCAGTTGAGCGAGCTGTTCAGAAAAAACAGGCCGCGAGCGGTTCCATTACTACTAAAGTGAAAGAAGCACCGACTGTAACGAACGAATCATTAGATAAATTAAAATTATCTAAAGTGCAGGCAGACGGAAAAAGTGCAGCTGTTCCAGCAAAGGGAATGACAGAGGAAGATAAAATTGCCAAAGATAAGGCCCTGTCGGAAGCAAATGCTAGAGTTAAAGAGTTGGAGAAAAATGTTAGTGAGCTTAATAAGCTATTAGCAGTACCAAATAAAAACTTGGCAAAACAACCAGCGTCTGAGTCTAAAGCAGTTGAAGCAAAACCAGTTGCGCCTGAATCTAAAGTTCCTGCGCCAATAGTTGCTCCGGCATCAGTTGCGTCTGCTGCTGCAAGTGCTGCATCCTTAGATAAGCCGAAAGCGGCTGCAGTAGAGCCTAGCGCCAGTGTCTCAGCGTCTTCAGTGAGTGCATCTGCAAAAGTAGAATCTGCTAGCGCATCCGCTGTTGCTTCCAAGCCGAAGCGCCCTATGCCACCTGCGCCGCCTCCTGTTGTTGAGGAGACTGGTTGGTTTGATACTAAATACTTGATCGCAGCTGGATTATTGGCTGCCTTGGGTGGTGCAATTGGTTTGTATGCGTCAAGAAAGAAAAAAGTTTCCCATCAGTTTGAAGACAGTATTTTGACTGGTTCAAGCTTGAAGGCAAATTCGATGTTTGGATCGACCGGCGGCCAGAGTGTAGATACCAATAACAGTGTGTTTAATTCCAATTTCGCGCCGTCGGCAAGTCAGTTGGATGCAAACGAGGTTGATCCAGTTGCAGAAGCAGACGTGTATATTGCTTACGGCAGGGATTCACAAGCAGAAGAGATCTTGAAAGAGGCATTGCGTACTCAACCAGATCGCCATGCAGTACGCTTGAAATTATTGGAAATTTATTTTGGACGTAAGGATCTTCGTTCATTCGAGCTTTATTCTGGTGAACTTTACGGCATGACGCGAGGCGAGGGAGATGATTGGGCTCAGGCTGCTTCTATGGGTATTTCCTTAGATCCAAATAACCCTTTGTATGCTGGGGCGACTGCGCAGATCGATGCTTATGCTTCTAGTAGTTTAGGCTTGCCAACGCAGCCATTGGAAGATATTGAATCAGATGCATTGCAGGATAATTCACTGTCGGAAGATATGCTTGATTCGATCAGTATCATCGATACAGCGCACGCGTTGTCCGATGATGGGTTTGGTACTGCGGATAAAAATAAATCTGATTTGGATTTGTCATCGTCTTTTGCTGATGACGGTGGATTGGATTTTGATTTGGGTATTTCTGCCGATATTGCACCTGAAGTGCCAACGATTGAGGATGAATTCCCTCTCACTCTGCCAGAGAGTCCAGTTTCTGAAATAAAAGTGCATGAGGAAGAGCAAATCCCAGCGATCGATTTCGGCTCTATCGATTTTGATTTGGGTGGCGATGATATTGCTGCAAAACCAGTGGAATCTGAAAGCGATAAAGGCTTAAGTCTAGACTCGTTTGGTTTGGAGTTGGATATGCCTAAATCAGTCGCTGCCGATCAAGTTGAAGAAAATGTGGTGGCCAAGCTTGAGGAGTCGTTTGATATTGGTAGTTTAGACTTTGATATGGGTGATGAGCCTGTTTCAGCAAGTGCCGTTTCTCACTCGCCCTCGGATAGTGTTAGTCAAGACTTGTTGAGTATAGATCAAGATTTAGGTATTAGTACTTCTGGTGATTCAGAGCATGCAGGAGACGCTGAAGATTCATCGCCTTATAATGCGGAGATGGCGACTAAGCTAGATTTAGCCGTGGCTTATCAAGAAATTGGTGATAAGGAAGGTGCGCGCGAATTGCTTGATGAGGTTATCAAGGGCGGATCTAATGAGCAGGTTGAACGCGCCAAGCAGATGTTAGAGACCTTAGCCTAAGCGTTTGTTGCTGATGTAAATGGGCGCTAACTCAATGTTAGCGCCCATTTTTATTTTAAAAATAGTAAATTGATGACGATGAAGCGAATAGTTTTTGGAGTCGAATACGACGGGAATTCCTATCAAGGATGGCAAACTCAGCCAAATGGTCAGACCGTGCAAGACGTATTGGAGATCGCCTTAGGTAAATTTACCAATCAAAAAAATCAAACTGTTTGTGCTGGAAGGACTGATGCGGGTGTGCATGCGGTTGAGCAGATTGTTCATTTTGATACGAAACTTGATCGTGAAATGTATTCTTGGGTAAATGGCGTTAACACTTTTTTACCTGCAAAAATCGCCGTGCGTTGGGCTAGAGAGTTAACTCTAGATCCAAATGATGCACAATTTTTTCACTCGCGTTTTAGTGCATTTTCGCGCACTTATCATTATCTTCTTTACAATAATCCTGTGCGATCACCTGTTTGGGCTGGGCGCGCTGGTTGGTTTTTTCGCCCTTTGAAGCTCGATTTGATGCAAGCTGGCGCGCAATACTTGACCGGTGAGCAGGACTTCACTGTATTTCGGGCAGCCGCCTGTCAGGCAAAATCGCCAATGAAGCATATGTATGATGTGAAAATTCGACAGCAGGGTGATTTAATCGTGTTTAGCTTGCGTGCCAATGCTTTCTTGCATCATATGGTCAGAAATATTGTGGGCTCTTTAATTTTTGTTGGGGCTGAGCGCCGCGAGCCAGAATGGATTAGAACATTGATTGAAAGTAAAGATCGAAGTTTGTCTGCACCCACTTTTATGCCTGATGGTTTGTATTTAGCCAGGGTTGAATATGATCCTCACTGGCAATTGCCTATCGAGGTAAATGAGAATCTCCCTTACGGTTTACATTTTGATGATTTTCAGTGATTGCGATTTAGAAAAACTTGTCTGGTTCGCATCTGTTGTCCGCTGTCCGCGCTCTTTTACGGCTTATGCCTCAGTAAAATAGGGCAATCTAGTCGGAAATCCGGTAAAATGTTGTTTTTGCATAACCCAATTATTAGGCGCTCGCCTGGGGAAATTGCCCCTATCGTAGCGCCTTTTTTTGTACTCAGCGTCTTGAATATCTAATGAAAAATATCCGTAATTTCTCTATCATCGCTCATATTGATCATGGTAAATCTACTTTGGCAGACAGAATTATCCAGCTGTGTGGTGGTTTATCTGATCGCGAAATGGAATCGCAAGTACTTGATTCTATGGACATCGAACGTGAACGCGGGATTACGATTAAAGCCCAGACTGCGGCCCTGAGTTATAAGGCTTTAGATGGACAAATTTATAATTTGAATTTGATCGATACTCCTGGTCATGTTGATTTTAGTTACGAAGTAAGTCGTTCCTTGTCTGCATGTGAAGGTGCATTGTTGGTAGTGGATGCATCGCAGGGGGTTGAGGCGCAAACAGTAGCGAATTGTTATACGGCGATTGAGCTTGGCGTTGAAGTGGTGCCAGTTTTGAATAAAATCGATTTGCCATCAGCAGATCCAGACAATGCTTCGCAAGAGATTGAAGAAGTGATTGGGATTGACGCGAGTGACGCCGTGCATTGTTCCGCCAAGACTGGTTTGGGCGTACGTGACATTTTGGAATCTTTGATCGTCAAAGTTCCAGCGCCAAAAGGTGATCCTGATGCGCCATTGCAAGCTTTAATTATCGACTCTTGGTTCGATAACTATGTCGGTGTGGTGATGTTGGTGCGTATTGTTAATGGAACACTGCGTCCAAAAGATAAGATTTTGTTTATGGCAACCGAAGCACAACATTTGGTTGAAAGTGTTGGTGTCTTTACGCCCAAGTCGCTGTCTCGTTCTGAGCTGTCCGCAGGGCAAGTAGGCTTCATTATTGCTGGTATTAAGGAATTGAAATCCGCCAAGGTCGGTGACACGATTACGATTGTTGGTAAACCTGCTGCGCAGCCGTTGCCTGGTTTTAAAGAGGTGCAGCCACAAGTATTTGCGGGTCTATTCCCAGTTGAAGCGAATCAATACGACTCTTTGCGCGACTCCCTAGAAAAGTTAAAACTGAACGATGCTGCGTTGATGTATGAACCCGAGGTTTCGCAGGCGCTTGGTTTTGGATTTAGATGTGGATTCTTAGGCTTATTGCACATGGAAATCGTGCAGGAGCGCCTCGAACGTGAGTTTGATATGGATCTTATTACGACTGCACCGACCGTGGTGTACGAAGTCGTAATGGGGGATGGCACTATTTTGATGGTGGATAATCCTTCTAAAATGCCAGATCCATCTAAAATCGAAGAGATTCGCGAGCCTATCGTTACCGTTAACCTGTACATGCCACAAGAATACGTGGGTTCGGTGATTACACTTTGCACCTCAAAACGCGGCGTGCAGCTGGATATGAATTACCATGGGCGCCAAGTTAAGCTGACTTATGAAATGCCAATGGCGGAAATCGTATTAGATTTCTTTGACCGTTTGAAGTCGACTTCGCGCGGATATGCGTCGATGGATTACGAGTTCAAAGAATATCGAGCTGCTGACGTGGTCAAAGTCGATATGTTAATTAATAGTGAAAAAGTCGATGCCTTGGCGATTATCGTGCACCGCGCCAATGCGCACTATCGAGGTCGTGCTGTTGCTGCAAAAATGCGTGAGTTGATTCCGCGCCAAATGTTTGATGTCGCGATTCAAGCTGCGATTGGTGCCAATATCATTTCCCGTGAAAACGTCAAAGCGCTGCGTAAAAATGTTCTGGCGAAATGCTATGGTGGCGATATTTCTCGTAAGCGTAAGCTCTTGGAAAAACAAAAAGCAGGTAAAAAACGTATGAAGCAGGTCGGTTCTGTAGAGATACCTCAAGAAGCATTCCTGGCCATCTTGCAAGTGGAGGATAAATGAGCTTCCAATCTTTAGTAGGGAATTTTGCCCTTATACTGTTCATTTTATTGGTAATTACAGGCGTTATTTGGGCGTTGGACTTGTTTGTGCTTTCACGTAAGCGTAAGCAAAGAGCAGAAATTGCATTGAAGGAATTCGACTCTAAGGCTAATTCAGATCCCGCTTCGAGAGCTATATTGCAGGCAAAATTGTTGAGGCAACCTGTCTGGATTGAGTACTCAGGGAGTTTTTTTCCTGTTATAGCTTTGGTATTTGTTTTAAGATCTTTCCTATTTGAACCATTTAAAATTCCTTCGGGATCGATGTTGCCTACGTTGTTTGTAGGAGACTTTATTCTTGTGAATAAATTTACCTATGGAATTCGCTTACCCATTATTGATAAAAAAATTATCTCAGTAAATGAGCCACAGCGCGGTGATGTCATGGTGTTTAAGTACCCTAAAGACACAACGCAAAATTATATTAAGCGCATCGTTGGTACGCCAGGTGATGTTGTAAAGTACAACAATAAAAAATTAACTGTCAATGGTGTCGAAGCAAAATATGTAGGGCAGACTGATTTTCTTCACGCAGGTGCTGATTTAAGCTATTCGAAGCAATTTGAAGAGCAGTTCCTTGGAATACAGCATAGAATTCTGAACGATGAAGATAAATCTTCTGCGGTGTATTTATTTGAGCCTGCAGATTTTCCTTTTGCGAATCAGTGTAGTTATGATGATGCAGGTTTTACCTGTCGCGTCCCGCAGGGGCATTATTTCATGATGGGAGATAATCGTGATAATAGTCAGGATAGTCGCTACTGGGGCTTCGTTCCCGATCAAAACATTGTCGGAAAAGCCTTTTTTATTTGGATGAATACGAGTGATTTAAAGCGAGTGGGTAGTTTTAAATAAAATGGAGAGTGCTATGCGTAAGCAGAACGTAAATAACATGAAGAGTAGTGCCGGTATGTCTTTGGTGGGCTTAATTTTTGTGCTCGCAATACTTGGCGTGCTGGCGATATTGGCTGCCAAAATTGCACCTACAGCGGTTGAATACTTTTCTGTAAAAAAAGCGATTCAAACCGCCAAAGCGGCGGGTACTTCGGTGAAAGACATACAAGTCGCATTCGATAAACAAGCGGATGTTGGTTATATCGATTCCATCAAAGGTCGTGATTTAATTATAGAAAAGAGTGAGACTGGCTTTGAAGTCGGTTTCTTCTATACAAAAACTATTCCTTTGGTCGGTCCAGCCAGTTTGCTACTCGAGTATCAAGGCACCACCGCAAAAAATGGCGCAGTTCAGAAAAAACAAGAATAAAACAGGAAAAACAGGAGTAGTTAGGCGTTTATGAATGAACAATTGCTGCAGAAGCGTTTGGGACACCAATTCAATAATGTTGCACTTTTGCAGCAAGCATTGACTCATCGTAGTCATAGTGTTTCGCACAACGAGCGCTTGGAGTTTCTCGGTGACTCAATTCTTAATTGTGTTGTTGCATCAATATTATTTGATACATTTGAGAATATTGATGAAGGTGATTTGTCCCGAGTGCGTGCCAATTTAGTCAAACAACAATCATTGTTTGAAATCGCGCAGAAAATGGAATTGTCGCAATTTTTGCGCCTTGGCGAGGGGGAGTTGAAATCAGGTGGTTTTAGACGCCCTTCAATTTTGGCTGATACGCTTGAAGCGCTATTTGGTGCGATTTTCTTAGATGCCGGATTTGAAGCCGCGCGTAAAGTGATTCGTTCTTTATATGAGCCCATATTAGTCTCAGTTGATCCGACCACTTTAGGCAAAGATGCGAAGACGCTACTACAAGAATTTTTGCAGAGTAAAAAAATTGCCTTGCCTCAGTATAATGTGGCTGCCACGCATGGAGCAGCACACAACCAAGAATTCGAAATTGAATGTCTTGTTCCCAAGTTAGAAATTCAGGTATTTGGTACCGGTGGTAGTCGTCGTGCAGGTGAGCAGGCCGCTGCTAAATTAGCGCTTGAAACAGCATTGAACTTACTTGCGAAAACACCTAGCGGAAAAAAAACTAAGCCCCGTACTTCACAAATGAAGTTGGCGGGAATTGCCACCATTCAGTCTAGCAATAAACTTGCTGACGATACTTCGGGCAACACTGCCATCCTTGCTCAAGCTGCTAAAGAAGAGCAGCTTTCTCTTGACGTGTCAATGCCTGAAGTAAAACATAAAGTAAACTAAGATGAACGCAATTTCAGAAAACGCCGAATTTCGCTGTGGTTACATCGCGATAGTTGGTCGCCCTAATGTGGGCAAGTCGACACTCATGAATGCCTTAATTGGTGCGAAAGTCAGCATTACTTCTCGCAAAGCTCAAACGACGCGTCACCGCATTACCGGGATTCAAACCAAAGAGCAAACACAGTATATTTATGTCGATACCCCAGGTTTTCAAACCCGTCATTCGAATCCATTAAATCGCACCTTAAATCGCACTGTCACTAATACTTTGATGGCGTCCGATGTGATTTTATTTATTATTGAAGCGGGTACTTTTGGCCCAGCAGACCAGCAAGTGATCGATTTGCTGCCGAAAAATGTGCCATGCATTTTGGTGATTAATAAATCCGACCGCGTCAAAGACAAAGCTATTTTGATGCCGTTCGCCCAGAAGGTGATGGCGCTGTTTCCTTTTGCTGCTGTTGTGCCGGTCTCCGCGACCCTTAAATTCCAGCTCGATAGTTTGGAACAAGAAACGAAAAAATATTTACCCTTTAATCCGCCCGTTTTTGGTGATGATGATATTACTGATCGCAGCGAAAAATTTCTCGCGACTGAAATTGTTCGCGAAAAGTTATTCCGCTTTGTTGGCGATGAGTTGCCATACACAAGTACTGTTTTGATTGAAAAATTTGAACAAGAAGGTAATTTGCGCCGTATATTTGTCGCGATTTTAGTTGAACGTGATGGTCATAAATCCATGGTAATCGGCAACAAAGGTGCGCGTTTGAAGGATATTTCTACGCAATCGAGACAAGATATGGAAAAACTGTTTGGTGGCCCGGTTTATCTCGAAATTTGGATCAAAGTAAAATCCGGTTGGGCGGACAATGAAGCTGGCCTGAGAGCCTATGGCTACGAGTAGTTATCGCTTGCAATATTGGCCGGAAGTAGTGATTGGACAAAGAGCAAATTCTTGTGCTTGATATTCCGAAAAGACGTGCGCGTGACACTTACAGTGCCATCGACCGCGCCAATGACAATAGCAACGCGAATAGCACAGCTGTCGCGCCAACCTTGTCGGTGCCCAAAAAGACCGTTAAAGAAATACGTATCCTGCATCAGCCAGGCTTTGTTCTTCACTCCTATCCTTATAAAGAAACCAGTTTAATTGTCGATGTATTTAGTCGCGAGTATGGGCGGGTTTCTCTTGTCGCTAAAGGCGCTAAGCGACCAACTTCGGCCTTGCGTAGCGTATTGCAGACTTTTCAGCCCCTGAGTATCTCCTGGACGGGGAAGTCCGAAGTTAGGACGTTAACGACCGCAGAGTGGGTTGGTGGCATGTTGCCGCTCGAAAAGTCGGCTCTACTATGCGGGTTTTACTTAAACGAATTACTGGTAAAGTTTCTGTTGCGCGATGAGTCTAATACGATCTTATTCGATCTTTATGTCTCTACACTCAATCAATTGGCGCACAATGAAAATGCTGCCATCGTTTTGCGTAAATTTGAGCTTATACTTTTGCAGCAGGCAGGCTTTATCGGTGATTTAACCTACTGTGTGCAGTCGAGAGAGCGTATTCTTAGCGATCACTATTATGTAATCGATCCAACTCGTGGTGTCCGTCCCGCAGTCTCTGGTGAAGGTCTGCCCCAAGTTTTAGGAAAAACTCTATTCGATATGTCCGCCGGCGATTACATTGATCCAGCGACACAGCTGCAAAGTAAGCAGTTGATGCGTTATTTACTTAGTTTTCACTTGCATGGCATTCCCTTAAATACCCGTCAAATTTTAATTGATTTACAAAAGCTATGAACATACACGGACAAACGCAAAGCATAGATTTGGGCATTAATATCGATCACGTAGCAACTCTGCGCAATGCACGCGGCACGATCTATCCTGATCCTTTACAAGCAGCTCTAATGGCTGAAGAGGCGGGCGCTGATTGTATTACTTTGCATTTGCGTGAGGATCGCCGTCACATTAAAGACAAAGATGTAGAAGTGATTCGACCGCGTTTAATGACGCGCATGAATTTAGAAGCGGCAGTCACACAAGAAATGATCGATTTTGCTTGTCGAATTAAGCCCCATGATGTTTGCTTGGTGCCTGAGCGTCGGGAAGAAGTGACTACCGAAGGCGGTTTGGATGTGGTGCGTTTTTATAATCAGGTAGAAGCCGCGATCAAGCAACTACAAAGTGAAGGTATCCGGGTCAGTTTGTTCATTGATGCCGATCAGCAGCAAATACAAGCTGCGCAAAATCTTGGCGCTCCTGTTATTGAGTTACATACGGGACGCTATGCCGACGCAGAAAACGCAGCACAGCAAGCCCAAGAGTTAGACAGAATCAAAGCTGGCGTCGATTTTGCGCAAAGTTTGGGTTTGAAAGTAAACGCGGGTCATGGCCTGCATTACACCAACACACAGGCGATTGCGGCCATTCATGGCATCTCTGAATTAAATATCGGACATGCGATCGTCGCCCAGTCGATTTTTGTTGGTTGGCATAAAGCCATCTCCGATATGAAGGCCTTGATGGTAAAGGCAAGACTGGACGCGAAATGATTTTTGGAATCGGTACCGATATTGTGAAGATGTCGCGTATTCAATCCGCGTTGGATAGCAATCCTCAACGTTTTCCTGAGAAGATTTTAGGCGCAGAGGAATTGTTCGCATATCAGGAACGCTTAAATCAATCGCCACGTCGCGCGATACGCTATGTCGCCACTCGATTCGCAGCAAAAGAAGCATTTGCTAAAGCGATTGGACTGGGGGTGCGACATCCTATGAATTGGCATTCACTTCAAATTTTAAGTGGTGAATTTGGGCGGCCTGAATTACATTGGCAAGGAGAGCTGGCTATGTGGATGCAGTCTCGTGGATTGTCTGCGCACGTCTCTTTGTCCGATGAAAAGGATTTTGCCGTGGCCTATGTGATCGTTGAAAAAAATATCGAAGCAACAGCCTTAAGCGGTCATCATGGCTAAGTTGAGAGATGCTTCGGAAACACCTGCAGCTGTTTTAGAATTAGTCGCTGCACTTCCTAATTTGCCTGGTGTCTATCGCTACTTTGACGAAGGCGATCAAGTGCTCTATGTGGGCAAAGCGCGTGACTTAAAAAAACGTGTATCGAGTTATTTTCAAAAGAATTTGAGCAGTCCACGCATCGCAATGATGGTGACAAAAATTGCTCGTTTAGAGACCACTGTGACGCGTAGCGAGGCAGAAGCTTTGATCTTGGAAAATAATTTGATCAAGGCTTTAAAGCCGCGTTACAACATTTTATTTCGCGACGATAAATCCTATCCCTACCTAAAGATCACCAACGAAAAAACACCGCGCATGACCTATTTTCGCGGTGGCATTGATAAGAAGCACCAGTATTTCGGACCGTTCCCATCTGCCTGGGCGGTGAAGGAATCAATGCAGCTATTGCAGAAGATATTCTTGCTGCGTAGCTGCGAAGATAGCGTCTTTGCGAATCGTACGCGCCCCTGCTTATTGCATCAGATTCAGCGTTGCAGCGCACCCTGTGTTGATTTTATTTCTGATCAAGATTATCAATCTGACGTAGAAAACGCCTCCAATTTTTTGCGCGGCCGGCAAACCGAAGTGCAGACTAAACTTGAACAAAAGATGCTGAGCTTTGCGCAGAACTTGGAATTCGAAAAAGCGGCTGTTGTGCGTAATCAGATGAGTGCTTTGTCCAAAGTTTTGCATCAGCAAAGTATGGAGTTGGTGGGTGACGCGGACATCGATATCATCGCGGTGGTGGTGGATGGCGGACGTGCTTGCGTTAATCTGGCAATGGTACGTGGCGGTCGACACTTGGGTGATCGCTCGTATTTTCCTACGCACTTAGAGTTGTTTCAAAATGCACCTACTGAAGCTAGCGAGGCGATTGACGTTGAAGTCATTACCGCCTTTATTGCACAACACTATATTGATCAATTTATTCCTGCACAGTTGATATTGAATGTAGAAATTGATGTACCTGAATTACTGCTGGCTTTGATGGAGCAGTGCGGTCATCGCATTCATCTTAGTTTCCAGCCGCAAGAACAAAAGCGTGCTTGGTTGGAAATGGCGGTAAAAGGCGCGCGCCTGGCATTGGCTCGTGCTTTATCCGAGCAGGGCGCACAGCAAATACGTACCAAAGCTTTGATTGACGCACTTGATATTGACGTGCCAGACATGGATCAATTTCGCATTGAATGTTTCGATATTAGCCATACGCATGGCGAAGCAACGCAGGCATCCTGTGTCGTGTTTCATCATCACGCGATGCAAAATGCGGAATATCGACGTTTTAATATTAAGGACATTACCCCTGGTGATGATTACGCAGCAATGCGTCAGGTGATTTATCGTCGTTTTGAGAAATTTGCCCATGCAGGGGAGAGGCTGGAAGATGTCACAGCGATTTTGCCCGATATCGTTTTGATTGATGGCGGTAAAGGACAAGTTGAGGTTGCGCGTCAGGTATTTGAAGAACTCGGTTTGGACACAAGTTTGATCGTCGGAGTGGCGAAAGGTGAGGGGCGTAAAGTTGGTTTGGAAACCTTGGTTTTCGTAGATGGCCGCGCGTCGAAGGAATTGGGCAAAGAATCCGCTGCTTTGATGCTGATCGCTCACGTACGAGATGAAGCGCATCGTTTTGCTATTACCGGTATGCGTGCCAAACGTGCAAAGACGAGACAAGCATCGAAGCTGGAGGAAATTGATGGCGTAGGCCCTAAGCGCCGCCAAAAGCTACTCTCACGGTTCGGCGGCATCAAAGGGGTAGAGGATGCCAGTGTCGAAGATTTGATGGCGGTGGAAGGGATCTCCCGGACTTTGGCAGAAGAGATTTATCAAAGACTGCGATAACTAAGCGATTTCTTTCGAAATTTGTTGCTTTGGTAGCGTGGGGTGAAATTTATTTTCTACGGCTTGCTGCGGCAAAATATAATGTAAACAAATTCTTCGCCATAAAAAAATATGACATTTAACTTTCCCATCTTACTGACGTGGTTGCGC